>JAYVUQ010000654.1:0-7360 GCA_043787785.1 Bryobacteraceae bacterium | reverse complement strand
TCGCGACGCTGAAGCCGGGCCGATTGGTCGCCGTCAGGAGCAACTGCAGCCGGCCGTCAAAACCGACACCGGAAAAGTCTTTGTGGGGAAAGACTTCCGGCAGTACGAACAGGACCTCGTCGACCTGGTCAACGCTGCTTCGGCGACAGCCAAGTGGGCCACGGTGGGTGGGTTGAAACTGCCAGCGAAGACGGCAATTCGGCTGGGCATACCGGGCACGCGGCGATAGAACTTCACGAAACGAGCCTTGGTGTGGACACGTCTGTTAACGGCAAGCTTACACTAGAGCAAAGGACTAAAGGCAAAAGCATGTTCACGTGGATCTGTCCGAAGTGCGGCACCGAAGTGCCGCCTTCCTATAACGATTGTCCCAACTGCGCGGCGCAAGAGAAAGCGGCGGCTGCGGCGGCCCCGGTAGCGCCGCCGGCTCCGGTGTATGAGCCCCCGCTTCCCAGTCCAGTGGTTCCCGTTCCAGCGGCAGTGGCCCCTGTCTATGTCCAGCCGCCCCTTATGGGGACGGTGCCCACAGAACCGGCCTTGCCCGCCTTCTCCTACAGCAACGCCCCTGCGCCATCCGTTTACAACGCCCCCCTGCCAGCCCCGGCGGGAGGCCTTCCCAGTTGGTTGATCGCGGTGCTTTCCATTGTCGGTGTGGCAGCGTTAGGTTATGGAGTCTTGCACTTTATGACGGGTCGGAACGGCGCGGCGGCGGAGACCGTCGCCGTCGAGACCGAGAAGGTAACGGGGACGAGTGCTTTGGGCAAGTACGTGGAGGTGGTGGGTTTCCGGATGATGGAACAGAAGCAGAAGGTACAACTGAAATTCGTCATCGTGAACCATTCCGCCGGCGAGATTGCACCGTTCGACTTGTTGCTCGAAGTACACACCAAGAATCAGAAGGCGGGAGAATCGCCGTTATTTACCGTCAAAACGCCGGTTTCGGGTGTGCTGCCATTTGAGGCGAAGGATATGACGATCCCCGTAAAGACTTCCTTGCGGGCGTATGAGATTCCCGATTGGCAGTTCTTAACGGCGACGTTCGATATCGTCCAGAAGTAAGACGAGCCTGATGCTCTCAGCGCCTAAATAAACCACGTCATCGCGGCAGATGGGGAGCAACGTAACCCGCCGCTGACGTCGGCGGGCTCGCAGTACGTGATGTTGGGCTGTGAAAGATTCAAACGGTCAGAGCACCATCTGGGCAGCGGCTAGTGAAGCAACAGGCCTAAGCGGTAAGAATAGCTTTGCAGTATTCGAAGCACTTCTTCACCTCGGCTACCGTGTCGGCACCCTTGTATTCGTATTCGATCATGGCCGGGATCTTCCATTTATTGGCCTTCATCTGCAACAGGACTTCCTTGATCGGCGTATCGCCTTGGCCGAAGGGCATGTTGTCGCCCTGGTTCTTCTTGCGGTCTTTCAAGTGGATGGTGACGATGTGATCGTGGTGTTCCTTCATGTAGGGCACGGCATCGAAGTTGGCGGCCCAGAAGTGGCCGATGTCGAGATTGATGCCGATGAAGGGGCCTTCCTTCATGGCGGTGGCGAAATTCTCGGCCGTGGCAAACTCGTTGGGCACGATGCGCGAGTGATTATGCATGCCGACAATCATCTTGTGCTTGGCGGCCGCCGGGGCGACGCGCTTGGCGGTGGAAACGTTGGAACTGGCAGTGATGTACTTGGCGCCGAGCCACTTGGCAATCAGGAAACCCTTGTCGATCTCTTCGTCGGTGAAGCTATCGCGGAAGGAGTAGTTGAAAGCGTAGACATTGATGCCGGCAGCGTCGAACTTCGTCTTAATCTTGACGATCTCGGGCTTGGTAACTTCCAGACGCCACTTTTTGAGCGCGGCCTGGCCGGCCGGTCCACGTTCCACCTTGGGCTCGACGTGCCCGCTGAAGAGTTCCGTGTAGCCGATGCCGATCTCTTTCATGGCGGCGATAGCGCCATCGACATCACGGTCGCGGAAGCTATAGCTCTGGGCGCCGAGGGGAACGCCCCCGAATACAGAGTTAATCCTGGCGGCAGCCGGTGCCGCGATGGCGGTGGCAGCCAGGGCCAGTTTGGTAAAGTCTCGACGAAGTAACATAATTTAGCCTTTCAACTGGGAGGCGATAGCGGCGGCAATCTGGTTACCGTGGAATCGGCCGTTTTCAATGAAGATCTCAGAGGTATGGACGCCGGCGACAATAACACCGGCCAGGAATAGCCCTTTCCTCGCGCTCTCTAGTGTATCGGAGTCGAGGTCCGGCCTTTGGGTGTCGGTGTTAAGCGCCACGCCGCAGTGGGCGAGAAACGGGAAATCGGGGCGGTAACCGGTCATGGCGAAGACGAAGTCGTTCTTCAGCGACACCGGGCCAGTAGTCGTATTCAGCTCCACGGTGCCCGGCGTAATCTCGCTGATGGTGGTGTTGAAATACGCCGGGATCTCGCCGTTCTTGATGCGATTGGAGATGTTGGGCATGATCCAGTACTTAATGTTCTTATGTAACTCAGCGCCGCGATGCACCAGGGTCACGCGAGCGCCAGACCACCAGAGTTCGAGCGCCGCGATGGCGGCGGAATTCTTGGCGCCGACGACCAGAACGTCCTGGTTGTAATACGGGTGCGGCTCTTTGTAGTAATGAATTACTTTGGGTAAGCCTTCGCCGGGGACATTGAGTAAATTGGGGACGTCGTAGAAGCCGGTAGAGAGAATCACCTTACGGCTCGAGTAAGTAAACGGTTCCTGGTTGATGCCGTGGGCGTGGACGGTGAAGTCGCTATCTTCGCCCTCCACTTTGTCCACGTGCTGGTACTGGCGGATGTCGAGTTCGTAGTGGGCAGCGACGCGGCGATAATACTTGAGGGCTTCCGTGCGCCCGGGCTTCTCGTTCAGCGAAGTCATCGGAATATTGCCGATTTCGAGTAACTCGGGCGTCGTGAAGAAGACCATGTTGGTCGGATAGTGATAAAGCGAATTGACGACGCAGCCCTTGTCGAGCAGGACTACGCGAAGGCCCTGCTTCTTGAGCTCAATGCCGCACGCCAGACCGGTGGGGCCGGCGCCGACAATGACTACGTCGTAGTCAATCATAAGCTCGCAGAAACAGAGGCATAGACCTGCTCGAGCGCTCCGGCCAGCGCCGCAACATCGGTACCGCCACCTTCCGCAAGGTCCGGACGGCCGCCACCCTTGCCGCCTACCGCCTGCGCTACGGAGGAAAGTAACTTGCCGGCGTGAAATTTGCCTGTCAGATCTTTCGTCACGCCCGTCACAATAGAAATCTGCCCGGCGTCGGCCGAAGCCAGGACGATCACCGCTGAGGGCCACTTACTGCGCAGCGCATCGACTAAGTTACGTAACTGGGCCCGATCAAGCCCGTCGGCGCGGGCGGCAAGAACCTTCACGCCGTTGATCTCGCGGGCTTCGGCTTCCAGCGACCCAGACTTGGCGTAGGCAATCTGCTCCTTCATCTGCGTCACTTGGCGCTCAAGCAGCTTGTGCGCCTCTTTGGTCTTATCGAGTTCAGCCTTCAGTTCCGCCGTGTTGGCTTCCAGGGCATGAATCACCGCTTCCGGCCCAGTCACAGCCTCAATGCGGCGGACGCCGGCCGAGATAGAGCCTTCATAAACAATGCGGGCAACGCCAATATCTCCAGTGCGGGAAACGTGCGTACCGCCGCAGAGTTCACGGCTGAAGCCAGGGATGTTTACGACGCGCACGTTGTCGCCATACTTTTCGCCGAACAGAGCCATCGCCCCGGTTTTGAGTGCCGTCTCGATATCCATCACCGTGGTGGTGACCTCGGTGTTCTGCACAATGTATTCATTCACGATGCGCTCGACGGCGGCGCGCTCTTCGGCGCTGAGGCCGGCATAGTGAGTAAAGTCGAAGCGCAGGCGCGTGGGGTCAACTACGCTGCCGGCCTGCTTGATGTGCTTACCCAGAACGTTTTGCAGAGCAGCCTGGAGTAAGTGGGTGGAGGTGTGATTGCGGCGGGTGGCGGCGCGGCCCGCTGAGTCGATCTTGGCGAGTAAGTTCTTGCGTTCGCCCAGCGGTTGCAGCCATTTCACTTTGTGCACAATCAACTTGGGCAAACCATACACGGTGCCGGTGACTTCGGCCAACTTATCGCCGGTCTCGGCATCGAGTAAGTACCCTTGGTCTCCTACTTGGCCGCCTGAATCGGCATAGAAGGGAGTTTGGTCCAACACGACTTCGGATTCGCTCGCGTAGAGCACTTGGCCAAGAGCCTCGGTGTGATCGTACGCCAGAAACTTAGTTTCGCCGTAGCCGTCTTTGACGGGCTGCAACGCAGGATTTACGTGCGCCTTGTCCGCACCCTTCCAGGAGGCGCGAGCGCGGGTACGCTGGTCTTCCATCGCCGACTCAAAGCCATCCGTATCAATGGTGAGGTTCAAGTCACGCGCCATGTCCTGCTGCTCGTCGAGCGCGAGGCCATAGGTGTCGTATAGCTTAAAGGCCGCCGGACCCGGAATGATACCGCGCTGGGCCGACTTCGCTTCGTCATGAAAGATACGCTCCGCCACGAGGAATGTAGAGGCGTAGCGGAGTTCTTCCGCGCGGACCATGCGCGAGACGCGGTCAACGCTCTCCATCAATTCCGGATAGGCGGGCTGCATAAAGCCGGCGACAAAGGCGGTGAGGTGATGCAGGAACGGGTCAGTGAGGCCTTCCATTCGCGCATGGCGCATAGCCCGGCGCATGATCTTGCGCAAAACATACCCCCGGCCTTCGTTGGCCGGCACCACGCCATCGTGAATCAGAAAAGCACTGGCGCGGGCGTGGTCCGCACAGATATTTAGCGTAGCGGGCTTCACTTCTGTGCCGCGCGGGAATAACTCGGCGGCGCGGACGCGGATGGGTTCGAGTAAGTCGCTTTCGTAGTTAGAGACCTTGCCTTGGAGAATGGCCGCGACGCGTTCGAGGCCCAAGCCGGTATCGATGGAAGGCCGGGGCAAGGGAGTCAGCACGCCTTCCTGAGAACGGTCATACTGCATGAAAACCAGATTCCAAATTTCCACAAAACGGCCACCGCCGTCGAGCGGAAAGGCTTCGTGCACGTGGCCCGGCCCAGCGTTCTGCGCGCCTAAGTCGAAGTGGATTTCAGAGCAGGGGCCGCACGGGCCGGTATCGCCCATCTGCCAGAAGTTATCCTTCTCATCCAGGCGGAAGATGCGGCTCTTGGGCACGCCGGCGACCTTCTGCCATAGCTCTTCGGCTTCGTCGTCTTCGCGAAAGACGGTGACATAGAGCTTGTCCTTGGGCATGGCGAAGGTCTTAGTAATCAGGTCCCAGGCAAACTCAATCGCTTCGGCCTTGAAATAATCGCCGAAGCTAAAGTTGCCCATCATCTCGAAGAAAGTATGGTGGCGGCGGGTATAGCCGACGTTTTCGAGGTCATTGTGCTTGCCGCCGGCGCGGACGCACTTCTGGGCGGTGACGGCGCGGGAATAGTTGCGTTTCTCCTGGCCGAGGAAGATGTCTTTGAACTGATTCATGCCCGCGTTGGTGAACAGCAACGTGGGGTCCTCGTGCGGCACCAAGGAGGAGGAACGCACCGGACGGTGTCCGCGAGCGGCGAAGAAGTCAATGTAGGTTTGGCGGATTTCGTGGCCAGTCATGGGAATCTCCTATTGTCGCAAATGCTTGATACACTCTCCAGCATGCTGTTGCTCGCGCTGCTGTTGGTTCAGGATGAAGCCGCCCTGCTAAACGCCCGGATTGCCGCCTCGCCGCGGCTGGCATTCACGCGCACCGAGGTCCGCGTCCAGGTGCCTGGGCTCGGCTTCCCGTCGTCAGTCACGATGGACGACCAGGGGCTCATCTATATCCTCCAACGCGAGGAGAAGCTCGACCCGGTGATGGTAGTGGACGCGGCGGGCAAAGTCCTACGCAGTTGGGGTAAGGGTCTCTACGCCATCCCACACAGCATTCGGCTTGACCCGCAAGGCAACGTCTGGACGGTGGACTCCTCCAATTCTCAAGTACACAAGTTCTCACCCACCGGCCAAAAGTTGATGACCATCGAAGTGGGCGGCCAGCCGAAGAACGGGAGCAATTTCAACGGCACGACGGACATTGCCTTCGCGCCCAACGGGCACCTCTACATTTCAGACGGTTACGGCAACGCGCGCATTCTCGAATACACCGCCGACGGCAAGAAGCTGCATGAATGGGGCAAGGCCGGGCAAGGTCCCGGCGAGTTCCAACAGCCGCATGGAATCGCTATCGATGCGGGTGTCGTCTACGTGGCGGACCGCAAGAACGGACGCCTGCAGCGTTTCAGTCTGGCGGGTAAATTCCTCGGCGAATGGACCGGGCTGGGCATGGTGACTTCCGTCTCCGCTCACGGCGGCGCCATCTGGATCGGCACCCAACAACGCAACGAGCCGACGTCGTCCGAGGGCTGGATCCTGAAACTGGATCGGCGAACGGGTAAGATCGTGGGCCACATCGAAAGCGCGCACGCGCAGCACTGCATCAACCTCTCCGGCGGCCAAGTGCTTTCCGGCGCACGGCCAGACCATGTGTATATCTTGCGGCCTTAAGCCATCATCTTTCCCCTCAATGGGCCGAGTGCTTCTCACTAGCGTTGCGGAACGGTCTCCTCCGACGGCTGCCCAACCAGGAATCCGGGGTGGCGGAACTTCCGGACGAACGATACGGACACAAGGCGGAAGAGTTTTTCGCGCCGAACCCAAGAGCCCACAATGTTTGTTTTGATCGAGATCGCCAGGTTTGTTTTTCGATATTTTATTTTTCTGGGGTTTAGTTGGGCTGGGAACCGTTGGTTTGAGGGAAGGGATTGCGCCAGCCACGGTACTGGGCGACAACTTCGCTGACGGCGACGCAGACGGTGTTGAGGATTTCGGGGTGGGGTAGAAGGGACTTTTGGACCGCTACGTTCACTAAGGGCCAAAGGTCGGTTTCGGTGGGGGAATAGGTGGGGTCGGCGGGAACAAGGATGATTTTGTGTTCCTTGGGGAGATGGGCGAGGCGCGCTTGCTCGCGTTTTTCCTGAAGCTGGCGCTGGATGGGGGCCCAGCGGGCGGCGGGGATCTGGATCCAATGGATATCGGCCGAGAGGTCGGCGACGGGGATGGAGTCATAGTCGAAGTCGGTGTAGAGTTTTTGCATAAGTGCCTCTGAGAATTAGAGTAACAGGGGCGGTGTTAGCTGGAATACTAGTTTTTCAAGTAAGTGCCTTGCTGGTGGGGACTTAGAAATCTTGAATTCGCTGTGAATGGCTGGCGTTGTGTTTCATATTCATTGGATTTGGCCAAGTGTAAGTGAAGACGGCCCAGGAGGGATTCAGTCAGGATCTGGTGGATCACATTGCCGGCGACATCGGTG
>JAYVUQ010000653.1:0-4365 GCA_043787785.1 Bryobacteraceae bacterium | reverse complement strand
CCCGGCTACGAAGTCGAGTTACGCTTGCGCCGCCTCGCTCCCTATACTGACCCGCGCTACGCCGTCAAAATCGCCATGTACGACCATTCGAGCCAGGTCCACGCCTGGTTACTCAATCGCCCCCGCGGCGCTGCCGTCGATCGCCGCATTCGCGATACCGGCTCCTTGCTCGGCACTCACTGCATGAGCTGCCACACCCAGTCCGGCGTCTGGGGACCCATGGGCGCCATGATCCACGGCTACCGCCCGGAAAACGTCACGAACCTGCGGCAGTTGATGAACCTCATGTACGAGAGCCTGCGCCCCACCAACGTCCTGCAGGACGCAGCCAATAACACCAGCCTCTCCCCGCTCGACTTAGGCGACGGCCCCGCCGGCACCCGCGCCGCCGGTTTCAACGTCGTCATGACCGAGAAGTTCATGGCCCCCCGCCGTCTGCATTCGGCCCAACAGATCCGCACCGCCAACTTCGTCCTCCAATCGGCTGACCCCAGCGGCATCAACGCCGCCGGCCCAGGCTCCAATGTCGGTGCCGCCGTCGTCTACCGCTTCGCCGGCGAAATCCTGCGCCGCGCCTGGAATGACTCACGCGATGAAAAATACTTGAAAGCGCTCGAGGACAAAGCCGAGCGCCTTCTGAATATCAATGTGCGCTACGCTGACGACCCGGCCAATCGCATTCTCTTCTTCCGCGACGTCTTCCCCTCCGACTATGTCAAACTCCGCGGCGAAACCGACGATGTGAAGAAATTCTGGAGCCGAGTAACTGCCCAGTTGCAAGAAGATGAAGCCCGCCTCCGCGCTATGCAGAAACCCGAAGGCTGGTGGGGCTTCGACCCCGGCCGGCGCGACGGCACCAAGTGGGTCGCCACCACCCAGGACCCCAAGGATATTGACCCTGCACCCACGTCCCTCGCCTTGACCGCTCTTGCTTCGCTCGGTTACAACGACTCCGACCCCGCCGTCAAGCGCGGCGTCGCCGGCTTACTCCAATTACAAGATACTTTCGGCCGCTGGAACCGCAATGCCCTTACCGGATTCGTTACTACCGCCTACGCCGAACATGCCCTCGCCCGCCTCTATCCCGAAACGCCACGCGAGCCTGGTGCCAAAGACTTTGCCGCCCTCCCGAACGAATCCTTACTCGACACCGTCGCCCGCTTCCGCGCCATGGCCCAGTTGGGCCTGCGACCTAATGACCCGGTATTTTTACCTTTAGTTCTCCCTGGAGTTACTCACCTATCTGCGGAGGTGCGTTACTGGGCCCAGATCGCCCTCGGCGGACTACACGACGAACGTGGCGTTACCGCTCAGTTAGCCGGCCTGGGCGACGAAGTGAAGATGGTCCGCGAAGCCGCTCGCTGGGGCATGCGTCAAACCTTGCTCGACGACAAAGGCTGGGACTATCTCTACGCCACTTACTCAAACGGGGACGACCGTACCCGCGAAGGCATCGCCGGAGCTTTAATCATGCGCGCCGACGCCGTCATGACCCGCTCCAACGCAGGCTTTCCTCGCCTCGGCCACTTACTCAACCGCATGATGAACGAAGATCCCCACCCCGCCGTCCGCGCCTGGTCCACCCGCGCCGCCTGGAACTGGTGGATCTGGAACCCGCCCATCCGCGAAGCCATCAATGCCGCTGTCCTCACCACTCTCGAACGCCACGAAGATAGCTGGCTCACGGAAGAATCGAAGCGTTACCAAATCGAAGCGCTATTTATTGCCAACGGTCAAAAGGCCAATCCTAGCGCCGACCACCAATATCCCCAGCTAAATAGGTTATTCGAAACCATCTCCAAACGCCTTGACCAAAAAACACCCGAACGTATGATCGACCGCTTAGTTGCCATCGCCGGCACTTACTATAATCAAGCCGGCGGCGACGGTGGCCCCGGCCAGATGGGTTACATCACGCCGCAAGCCGCCCCCATGATGGCCAAAGCCGTCATGCATTATTGGACGCGCGCCGAAGCCTCGAAAACTGACGCCACCTTGCGCTTCGCCATCGAATCGGCCGCCAACATCATGGACGACCCCTTGCAGAAGCGCCTCTTGAATTACTCCAGTTCCGGCCCCGAAGCCTATCGCACCTTGGCCGCCACCTCTATCTCCGATCCGCGCATCATCGCCTTGCAGGGCACCCATGAGTTTTTAGAGCCCCTGATGGAGCAGTTCTACCGCGGCGCCAACTCCATCGAACGGCGCGGTGAACTGGCTGGCCCGCTGCTAAAACTCTTCGGCCGTGCGCGCTGGAACCTGCCCAAGAGCGACGAGCAACAACGCCTCTTCTACAACGTCCTGCTACCCCGCTTCGCACCGGGGCGCGGCAAACTCGAAGAGAATACCCGCACGCCCCTCCAAATGGATCCCGACTCCCTCGATTGGTACGTCGCCCGTTCGCTCGCCAACGTCGTTCACGGCAACCAGGACTTACAATCCGAGAGTGTGCTCAAACAAATGCCGGCCACCTTCACCACGCCCATGGACGAAGCCTTCTGGCTCCCCAGCCTCAGTTGGCTGCTCCGCCACGGCCTCGACGTTCCCGAAGTCCACGCCCCCCTCAAAGGCCAGGACGTCGCCACGGAGCAGAAGAATCGCATCGCTGAACTCCTGGTGAAAACTCTCGAAGCCAACAAGGTCGATCCGCGCCTCCGCGGCACCGCCCTGTCGCTCGCCAACGACGTCATCGTTCGCCAGCACCCCAAAGTGGAGCCCGTCCTCCGCAAGAGACAGCCGCAGTTCTACGAAGAAGATCCGCCCGAAGCCAAAGTCTTAAGCCCCTCAGCCAAAGAAAACTGGAACTATTTCCAGAACTGGCTCGCCCCCGAAATGACCAAAGTCGACCGCAACGACCAGCAGTCCTGCCTCGGCTGCCATGCCGTCCCCGGCCGCGTCCCATCCATGGAACTCGCCGGACCCAACCCCAACGGCTACATGTCGAAGAAAGCTCTCTGGACCAACTATAAAATCCTCTCCGAGCGTGTCAATGAACCCGGCGGCGTCGAAACCAGCAAGCTTCTCCGCAAGCCTCTCAACGTCCAGAGCGGCAAAGAAGACGGCCACCAAGGCGGCCGCCGTTTCAACCCCAACGACCGTGGCTACGAAATTCTCCGCCGCTGGGTCCTCGACACCGCCAAACTCAAATCCAATCCATAACCCTCCGCCTTCGGTAACCTTATCCCTCCGCGCCTCGTGCGTGCGTTTCTCAGCTCGGAAATGCCAGCCCACACCGTATGCTGTGGGGCACATTCAGCTCCGAGGCAACATAAACGTAACTTAAGCCACTTACAATCAATTACTTCTGAAACCGGTACCATTTAATCTCGCACCAGTCACAACCGTTACGAAGAATCCCAATGATCAGTAAACACAAGGCTTACGCATCCAAACCCCATCCTGATTTTGGACCCGCATGGCACAATAGGTTGTGCTCTACCCATCCAAGTGTCCCGGCAAGGTCGCCACCGCCTACACCCTTAGTGCAATAGAATTAATAAGTCCCCGGTTTGTTTCGTCACCTTCACTTACACTCTCCCACGCCCACCAACAGGCTCGTGTCGAATATGTCGGCATCCACTAAACTCCGGCTGCCATATCAGCATGCCTGTCACTGGCAAGCGATCCTCGATTTTCTATCCTTGCGCCTTTTCGCCGGGGTGGCAACTGTGCACGAAGGTTGCTACCACCGTCATGGCACTGACTGGCAAGTAACCGGAAGTCATCAGCCCGGCGCACTGACAGTCGAAACCGTTGGCCCCGCGCCCACCGACACCGCCGCCCGTCTCCACCATCTCTTTGACTTGGCAGCCAACACCTCCGAAATCGAAGCGCACCTCCGCCAATCGATAGCCCTCCGCCCTCGCGTCGACGCCAACCCCGGCCTCCGCCTGCCCGGCTGTTGGGATTCGTTTGAGCTTGTCATCCGCGCCCTCGCCCAAGCCGTGCTCGACGTCTCCGTCGACCTTCACAATGCCGCGTCGCTCGAAGCCGTAAAGGGCATCGGCCCCTGGACCGCCCAGTACGTCCTCATGCGCGCCCTCCATTCACCCGACGCCTTTCCCGCCAGCGACCTCGTCCTCATGAAAAACACCGGCTACACTACCCCCCGCGCCCTCGCACAAGAAGCTGAGAACTGGCGCCCTTACCGCTCCTACGCCGCCATGCATATCTGGAAGTTTGACGACCGCTCCCAGGCTATGTAACTATGGTTAAGTTGATTTAGTTCACTATGACTCAGCCCTCGCTACCGGAACTCCACTCCTCTGTGGATCCCTCGCGCGCCCTCGGATTCTTCCGCCGACTCTTCGCCTTCTCCGGCCCCGCCTACCTCGTCTCCGTCGGCTACATGGACCCCGGCAACTG
>JAYVUQ010000652.1:0-2988 GCA_043787785.1 Bryobacteraceae bacterium | reverse complement strand
TTGGGCGCTTTGGCGAAGACGGGCGATAGGGCAGCGAGGAAGCGATACTCGCGCGCCATGTCGTGGGCTTTGGGCGGTACGGGACCAAGGGGAGCTCGTCTTAAGACATACTCGCGGGCCGCGGTCTTGAGCAGATAGGTGAGGTTGGAGTGGCCGCCGGCGAACTGTTCCACGGCGAGCGGTCCGGCAAAGCCTGGAACGTTTTGGCTGAGGTAGCGCGTGAGTAAGGCTTCGGCCAACTCTTCACCCGCCCGCACTCGAATGGTTTCTGCCACGAATGGACGAGGGTATCATAAGGCTTAGCCTATGGAACATATCCGGTACGAAATAACGGACGGCGTGGCCGTCGTGACGATGCAACGCGGCAAGTCGAACCCGCTGAACCAGGCGATGGTGGGCGAGTTACTGACGGCGGTGGATGAGGCGGCGGCGGATGCGAGCGTGCGGGCTTTCGTGCTGGCGAGCGATCGGCCGCGGTTCTTCTCGCCCGGCTTTGACGTTACCGAAGTGTTTGCCTATGACCGCGCGCAGATAGGCTTGTTTCTGAACCAGTTCGCCTTGTTGATGGACCATCTGCAATGGATGTCCAAGCCAACGGTGGCGGCGCTCTCTGGCCACACTTATGCCGGTGGCGCGTTGGCGGCGCTGTGTGCTGACTTTCGCTTGATGGCCGATGAGCCCACCTATGGCTTTGCGCTCACCGAGGTGAATATCGGCGTGCGGCTGCCGGCGAGCGTCTTTCGCTTGCTGTCGACAGCGGCGGGCGTTCCCTTGGCGCGCCGGTCGTTCCTGACCGGTGATCCAATCCGGCCGGCGGAGGGGTTGGCGGCGGGGCTGTTTCATGCGCTGCATCCCGAGGGAGAGGTCCGCGCGCAAGCGATTGCGTTGGCCACTTACTTAACCACCAAACCTCCAGCCACTTACGCGGCGATTAAGGAAAAGGTGTTAGTAACCGCCGGCCACCAGCGGCTGGACGCGGCGACTAACTGGATTGACCCGGAAGCGTGGTTTACGCCCGAGGCGGAACAAATGAAACGGCAGTTGGCGGAGAAGCTGAAGCGATAAAGCATGTTAAACTCGGGGTCCGAACTATGAATGTAGCCCTGGAACAAGTTTCGAAACTGCAAAATCTTGATCTGCGGATTTTGGAATTGAAGCGGGAAGTCGCGCTGTTGCCCAAACAGGTCGCTGAAATCGAAAAGCAACTGGAGGCGCACGCCAAGAAACTCGATGCCGAAAAGGGTGTGCTGGCGGCCAATCAGCGCGAGCGCAAACAGAAAGAGCTCGATATTCTCACCGCGACGCAGAAGATCTCGAAGTTGAAAGATCAGATGCTGCAGGCCAAAAACAACGAGCAATACCGCGCTTTTCAGCACGAGATCGACTATGCGCAGAACGAGATTAGTATGGCCGAGACGCGCATTCTGGAATTGATGGAAGAGAGCGAACCGCTCGAGAAGAATGTGAAGGCGGCGGATGTGGCGCTGGCCGCGGAGCGTAAGCAAGTCGAGGGGCAGAAGCAACGGGCGCAAGCGCAAACGGCGGCGGATGAGAAAGAGATCGGCGCGCGGGCGGGTGAAATGCGGGCCTTATTGGCGGAGATGCCCCCGGCGATGAAACAGACCTGCGAGCGGATCCGCAAGAAGCACAACTCGCCCCAGGTGATGGCCGAGGTGGTGGATGGGCGCTGTACGGTTTGCCGGATTGCCCTACGGCCGCAGCATTATCAGGATTTGAAGGTGCGCGACGACATTCAGTATTGCGAGAGCTGTGGACGGATCATGTTCTACAATCCGCCCACGCAAGTCGCAATGTCTTAGGGCGTGTCGTAGGGCGTGGCTCAGGAGCTTTTTAGCGCGCCGTGCCGTAGAGTTTGATTGAGGCGGCCTTGAGCGAGCCCTTGTTGCCGTTGGCGTTGAGGTCGGTCGCCCGAAGTTCCCAGGTGCCACTACTCACTTCGCCCCAATGCCGCACCGAAGTGAAGGTGTAGGACGTGAAGTTGGCGGTATCGTCATTGGGACGGCGCTCGGCGATGCTGCGCATGCCGGAGGGCGACACCAAAACAAAGCCCACATCGCCGCGCAAGGGGTGCGTGACGGTGACCGTGAACTCAACGTGCTCGACGCGCAGGTTGGTCTTGGACAAGTCGAATTTAACGGCTTCGCTGAAGCCATCGCCGTCGGAGATGGCGAGATCGAGGTCCGGTTGCGCGCTGGTGGCTTCGGCGATGGGCCCCAGGCTCTTCCAGCCATCGGCGGCTTCGAGCGCTTTGGCGACATTAACCAGTCCGGTGCCGAAGGAATGGCTGAACAGGAAGCCGCCGCCGTTTTTGACGAAGGGATCGCCCTCTTTGAGGCCGGTTCGGCGGGCGGTGGACATGAGAATCTCTTTGACGTCGCGGTAGTGTAGCTTAGGGTTGCGCTCGAGTAGTAAGGCGACCGTGCCGCTGACTTGGGGCGCGGCGGCCGAAGTGCCATTAAACGAGTCGGTATAGTCCATCGGCGCCTGGCTCGCGCCCGATTCGCGGACATGGGCGTTGGCTTCGGCGCCCGAGTTATTAGTGGTCCAGATGACATCGGGCGGGGCGAACTCGCCGCCGAAGGCGGAAACCGCCACGTTCATGCCTTCCTCACTGTAAGACGAGGCTTTGCCGGAGCGATTGACGGCACCGACGGCGATGGCGAAGCGGGAACTGGCGTAGCCATCGAAGCTCGAGTTATCGCCCTTCTCGCGGCCATTGCCGGCCGAGATGACGACCACGGTGCCCAAGCCGTCGCGATTGCCGGTGGCCGCCTTGGCTAGGCCTGCCGCGGCCAGCACTCCGGCGCGGCCGCCATCTACGCCATCGTCGTTGGGGCCCCAACTGTTGCTCGACACATGAGTGATGGTGCCGGTCGGCTGCCAACTGAAGGCAATGCCTTCGGCTTCGTCGGTGGCGGGGCCGGCGATGAGGCGGATCCCCATCAGGCGGGCTTCCGGGGCGACGCC
>JAYVUQ010000651.1:0-3112 GCA_043787785.1 Bryobacteraceae bacterium | reverse complement strand
CCCTCACCGATGGGGGCTTCGATGAGGTAGGGTCCGATGCGCTCGCCAGGGGTCATCAATCTACCAAGGATACTGCATGGCACCAGCCGGGTAAGCTACTTCGGAGTGGTTGTGGGTGTCCTTGATCGGCGCAGTCTCTCGAACAGATCGCGGAATGCCGCTGGCGGCGCGACCTGACTGAGGCCTTGATCGGTCGGCGAGGAATTCTGCGACGCCCGCATTACCGACCACAAGGCAGACGAGTCAAAAAACAGACGTCAAAAAACATCTCGCTGGCCGACCAACTCGATGTATCATCCCAACGGAGGACCAACCTTTATGTTGAACGTGCTTGTCACCGGGACCAGTTCGGGTATTGGGCTTGCGACGGCTTTGGAATTGGGACGCGCGGGCCACGCGGTTTATGCAACCGTGCGGAACACTGAAAAAGGGGCAACACTTCGGGATATCGCCGCTGCCGAAAAGTTGCGGATTTCCATCTCCACGATGGACGTCGATTCCGATGCGTCAGTGGTCGAAGCGCTGGCTGACATCGTTCGGCAAGCCGGATTCATCGATGTACTGGTGAACAATGCCGGCGTTGAGCGTAGAGGTTCCATTGAGGAGTTGCCGTTTGAGGCTTTTCGTCAAACAATGGAGACGAACTATTTTGGCGCCCTGCGCTGCATCCGCGCCTTGTTACCAATGATGAGGGAGAAGCGGAGCGGATGTATTGTCAATGTGACATCCATAGCCGGGCGCATGTCGTTGTCCCCTCTTGCGCCTTACGTGGCGTCCAAATTCGCGCTTGAAGCGCTGAGCGAATCATTGGCCCAGGAAGTAAAGTCCTTAAACATTCGCGTCGCCATCGTCGAACCCGGCGTTATCGACACTGCGATGGCAAGGCGCATCGTGGAAGCCCCCGGCGAGTCGTGGTACCCGCAGTCCCGCCGCGTGGCTGGCATGTTTGGGGCGTCTCTTGCCAATCCCACTTCGCCTTCCCTGGTCGCGGAAAAGATCCGGGAGATCATTGAAAGCGGCACATGGCAGATGCGGCATCCCGTCGGCCCGGATGCGCTGCCTTTTCTGGAATGGCGCGCAGCCATGACCGATGAGATGTGGGCGGATTGGGGCGCCCTTGATGACGATGCCTGGTATGAGCGCGTTCGGAAAGACTTCGGAATAGATGCGCGTCCTCAAGTACAGGGCGCGGGTGTATAGCGTCTGCGTTAGAAGGAGCGAATAAATGCAACTGCAACCTGTGGCTGCCCAATCGGCGGAGGAAGATGTCAGAACCTTTATCGAAGCGTATTTCGCTTCCTGGACAGGCACCGATGAAGAGAAGATTCTCGACTACTATTCGGACGACATCGTACTCCACGCCCCAACCGGAATACTGGAAGGGAAAACGGCTGTGCGAGATAATTTTGTGCGCCCATTCATCACGGCGTTTCCTGGCCATGTAAACAAAATTCTAAACTTAGCCTACGGGGAAAACGTCGTCGCAATCGAATGGAGTTTTGAAGGCGTCCATGCGGGTCGCTTTGGAAACGTGGAGGCAACAGGAAAACAGGTTCAGGTTCCCGGCTGTTCGTTCTATGAATATGATCTTGCAACCAGAACCATTCCGGCAGGACGGAGCTATTTCGATGTTGCTACCCTCTTGCGGCAGATTGGCGCGGGAGCGTAAGCGCAACAAAGAACTCCAGGGACTGGTAACTGATCGCCCGAAGCTTGCAGGATCCGTCCGGTGCGCTCATGAACCAGTGTTCGCGCGGCTTGATGGTCTCGAGAAACAGGACCGTAGAGACTCGGCTGCTTCGTCGATGGCGGTGTGGGCCTCGGCCATCAGCGCACCTAACTGCCAGAACCCATGGATCACACCGGGATAAACCACGGATCGTGCCCGGACACCGGCTGCCGCGAGCCGCTCGACGCAAAGCAGGGCTTCATCTCTGAGCGGGTCAGCCTCTGGCACTATGACGAGCGCCTCCGGCAGACCTCCGAGATGGGCGCATCGCGCGGGAGAGACATACGGCAGATCCAACTGATCCGGATGGCTCACGAAGTGCGAGTGGAACCAGATCATATCGGTTCGCGTGAGCATACCCGAGCTGCTTCCAAACTGGCGATAGGATTAGTTGCTGTAGTCGTGATCCAAGACCGAGTACACGAGCAACTGAAAAGCAATCGCCGGCCCACTCTCATCTGGCGAGCGCAACGCAACGCAACAGAAAGTCGTGCACCTTCCGGCATCCCGTTCGTTCTTCTAAAGTTAATGTAACAAGAGAGTTAGACAGACGAAAATGCGGTAGGCCTCGGTCTCACCGCATTTTTCAAGCCCTCCGGACCGCTCACGCGCTCACCGTGGCCCCCGCAACCAGCAAAGAGCGTCTGGCACTATGGTCACGACTCAGCGCCGCATCTTGCGCAAGACCCAAGTGGTCATCGAGCGTTGATTCTGCACGATGGTCGTCTTTAGCGGCTCGGCCATTTCGCCCCCGATGCGTCGGGCCGCCGACTCGAGGAGGGCCTCGTCCACGAGATACCGCTCCGATCCATCGGGTGACCGGTAACGGCGTCCCGCGATGCGCTCTACTTGGCGCTCCATGCCGATTGACGAACCTAGCCGGCAGAAGAAGAGGCCGCCGGGCTTTAGGGCTTGCCACGATCCGTGGAGCATCCCGTCGAAGTGCGCGTCATCGCGGGCAAAGTGAAGCACCGTATTGCTGATGACCACATCCGCGCAGGCATCACCGAAGGACATTTCTTCCACCGGTTCGACGCGAAAATTCGACGGCGGTAGGGCGGGTGCGAGCTTCCTGGCGAGAGCACGGACATGCTCGATTGCCCCGGCATCCACGTCCGAAGCGTAGACATCGTAACCTTCCCGCAGGAAGTAGATGAGATTTCGGCCCGCGCCGCAGCCAGCGTCCAGGATGCGCATGGAGGGCGAAATGTGGCCCTTGAGCAATTGGTCGAAAAGGTAGATATCAATTTGGCCGAACTGCTCGGATAGCGAGAGCATGCATCATCCTACAATGCGCCGATGCCCCGGCGGGAATATACTAATGGCTTCTATGCGCGTCTTTGCTATTGCCTTCCTCGCGATGCCGTTGCTAGCCCAGCACGG
>JAYVUQ010000650.1:0-16235 GCA_043787785.1 Bryobacteraceae bacterium | reverse complement strand
GCCCCACCGCAACGGCCGCCACGCCCGAAGCCACGCAGACGCTCCGGGCCCCGGCGTGCCTGCCCGTCGCGCCCGACCGCAGCGGGGCCGTGTATATCGAATGCGTAGCCGTGCCCGCTGCCTTGCAGCCGCCGGTCCTGCGCGTGGTGCCCACCCGCACCGGCACCGCGCAGGTGAACCAAATGCGGCGCGCCGAGTAGGCCGCGCCGCCTACCCCAGCTCCACGGCCGGGTTCCAAAACCGCTTCTCGAAGTCGACCACCCGGTCGTCTTCCACCCGCACGCCTTCGGCTTCGAGGGCTTCCTGCATGGCAGTGGGCGTGGCGAAGTGCAGGCGGCCGGTGAGGTGGCCCAGGCGGTTGAGCACGCGGTGAGCCGGCACCGAAGCGTCGGTATGCCCGGCCAGCATGGCGTAGCCCACCGTGCGCGCCCCGCGCCGCGAGCCCAGGTAGTTGGCAATGGTGCCGTACGAGCTAACCCGGCCGGCCGGAATCAGGCGCACCACATCGTACACGTCCTGGAAGAAATTGCGGGGTTCGGGCGGGGTTGCGGGCGCGGGGTTCATCGCCACGAAGATAGGCTTGGTCTGGATGATGGGCCTCTCCATCTATGTTTCACGATTTAGCGCGCAACCATCGGTATCAAAAGCCCCCTTATGGAGGTTACAAGCCTTCTGCTCCCCAACCCGGCAACTGGTGGCCGAACATCCGCCGCCGCTTGTGCGTTGACCCTGACTATGCCTTTGGATAACCCCTCCGTTGCCGCGCCCAAAACCTGGGACACCACCACCACACCCGCGCCCACCGCCGCGCCGCCGCCCGCTGCGCCCGAACCCGACCACGAGCCGCAGCCAAAAGGCAAGCGCGGCTGGCTGGGCTGGGTTATCGTGTGGGCGTTCTAGCTTTCACAGCCGTGCGAACCTTTCACCCCCCGATTGTCATCGAGGGCTGCATAGGCTGAGGCTGGCTAAGCCCAGGAAATAGAAATCAAGCGGTCGAAGCGCTAGTGCTCTGACCGCTTGAAGGAGTACTTTGTTTGTATTCGGCTTCATGTCGAGCCCGTCGCGTAGGCGGCGGGTTACATTCGGCATAAAGTATTGATAAAAAACGTTTATACGATGGAATATAGGGGATTGCAACTCGCCGCTTACGCGACGGGCTCGCAGTGCGTCAAGTTGAAATGGGAAGAAAACAAACGGTCAGAGTACTAAGGCAGATTGGCGTAATAGCCCGAAATGGAGAACACGAAGACCGCGTCCGCGCTTACGCCCGCGGTGGTGTTTCGTGAGGCTTGGGCGTAGACGATGGTTCCAGGATCCGCATAGAGAAGTAGGGATTGGGTAGATGTCGAAGTTGGTACCGAGGGACGTGTAATTGTAAGTCTTCGCCAACGGGAAGATAAAGCTGGCGCCGCCGCCGCCCGCCGTCGTCCCAATGCGGGCCAGTCCCACCTGACCCGACTGCAGGTTCGCATTGACCGATACGGTTTCAATCACCAGCCGCTTGCCGGCGGGGACAGTGAGCACGGGGTTCGAAGCGTCGAGGCTGGTGGCGGTACCAAAAAAGGGAACGACGTTCTTCGTAATGGCAAAGGGCTGGCGGGCTGGGTTGTCCACATCGCGCATGGGGCTCGAGTATTGCGCCGCGGCGGGCGCAACCGTAAGAGTGAGGAAAGTAGCCGTCGCGAGGACAGCGGAGAGGAAGGGATGTTTCATAGGTTTCTCGTTTCGTAGGTGATTTAGGGAAGGTAATAGCCGTAAAAGAAGGCGACGCAACTGGCGACGCCGGCCACCACTTTGCCGCCGCCGAAGCCGATGGTTGTTGCTGCTGCGGCGCGTTTGCGGGAATAGAATGGACAGTCCGGTGGTGGTGGCGGCTTGCTCTACATGGGTACCGGAGACTAGGGGTTGCGTGGTGGTGGGGTGCAGACGAACACCGCCGTCATTGCCGGTGCTCGATTGCACGCCGATGGCGAGGAAGCGCACGCCGGCAGTGGGTTTTCTACGTCGCGGATGGGGCTTGAGTATTGGGCCGACAACGGGGCCAGCATGCAGCTAAGGACGGTCGCCAGGGGCATCGGCAGAGCAGTTTCAAGTCGATTTTCCTCCAATTTGGGAGATTCACGGATTGATCCGTAAGCCATCCGTTACTGGTTCAGGCGGAATTCGCCCGCCGATTTTGCAGGCTCGTGAAATGAAAAGTTTTTGCAATCGGGACGAACACCAGCGGGCCCCATGACGCAACTTCTTGATCGGTAGGGGCGCCCCGACTAACGACGTCGAGTTCCCGTTGAGGCACGTTGCGAAATCAGCCTGACCAGGAGACTTGCTGGCCCACGCTATGGACGACGACCGGAACTTGGGCTTGGTGGGCGGCGGCCTGGAAGCGCTCAATGGGTTCGGTGAGGGGTTCGCGGCTGAGGCGAAAGGTTTGGTGGTGGACGGGGAGGAACTGGGTGGCGCCGGCGTCGAGGCCCATGCGAAGGGCTTGTTCGGGCGTGCAGTGGGCGTGGATCCAGGGATTGTAGGCTCCGACGGGCATGATGGCGAGGTCGATGCCGCGTCGCGATTTGAGCGACCGGAAGGCGTCGGTTTGGGCCGTGTCGCCGGCGAATAGGACCCGGCGTTGGCTGGTTTCGAGGACGTAGCCGTTGTAGCCGCGATAGGTAACGGTAAGGAGGCGCGCGCCCCAGTGGTTCACTTCCTGGGCCCGGATCTCCAGCGGCCCGATGCGAAGGCTTTCGCCCCAGCTGAGTTCGGTGACCCGTTTGTACTGATCGGCGCGGATAAGGTCGGAGGTGGATTTGGCCATAATGACTTCGGTCTGCTTCGACTCGAGGGCCCGCAGGGGGCGGGTGTCGAGGTGGTCGAAGTGGGCGTGGGAGAGCAAGATGAGGTCAAGCGGGGGGAGCTCGCCGGGATTGAAGGCGGCCTCAATGAGACGCTTCATGCCGATTTGGGTAATGCGAAGGTCGACGCCGGCATGCGAGGACAGTAGAGGGTCGGTGATCAGGGTGAAACCATCGAGCTTGAGGAGGACGGTGCTGTGGCCAAGCCAAGCGGCGTGGAGGCCGTGGTTGGGCCAGAGGCGCGGCGTGGGACGGTGGATGGCCGGCGCGATGGAGCGCTCGCGGTCGGCCATTAGTTGGTTCCAGAAGGCGGGCGCCATGCGGCAGGCCGCAGCACCAGCGATACCGAGGCCGGAGAGACCGGCTCCACCGAGGAGGGTCAGGTTTCGTCGGATGGGGGTCACCAGCCGAAGCGCTCCTCGCGCCAGGGGTCGCCGTTCATGTGGTAGCCGTTGCGCTCCCAGAAGCCGGCTTTGTCGTGCTCGACGAGTTCGATGGCGCCGAGCCACTTGGCGGACTTCCAGGCGTAAAGCTGGGGCACCAGCAGGCGGGCGGGGGCGCCGTGCTCGAGGGTGAGGTCCCGGCTATCGTGCTGGATGGCGACGAGGGCGTCTTCGGCGAGGAATTGGCTGAGGGGCAGGTTGGTGGTCCAGCCGTGATCGTAGCCGTGGGCGACGACGAATTTGGCCTCGGGCTTGGCACCGCCGGCCAGATCGAGCAGGGTGCGGGTGCTGACGCCTCCCCAGATGTTGCCGAGGCGGCTCCAGCGGGTGACACAGTGGAAGTCGGCAAAGACTTTGACGCGGGGCAGGGCGAGGAACTCCTGCCAGGTAAAGGAGACTTTCTGGTTCACGAGGCCATCGATTTCGAGCTTCCAGGTGGCCCGGTCGATAGTCGGCGGCCCGCTGGCGTCCAAGACGGGCCATTTGAGGGTCCGCGACTGCCCGGGGGGCACGCGCTGGATACGGTGAGTGTCGGGGCTGACGATGACTCCGGCAGCTTGGTCGGCCGGTAAGGAGATCTTTTCGGACTGTTCCATAAGCACTTGATGGATGCTGACGGGCTGGGCGCGGTTGCAAGTTCCCCTTCATAAATGAGAACCAAATCTCAATAGAATTGGGGGCTGAAAAAATAATGGAGAACTTTCGGTTGCTGAAACGACTTATGAGTAGAGCTATGAAATATCTTCTTGTTTTCTTCGCCTTGATGCCGCTGGCGGCCGCTGTGCCTGACCAGGGAGGCCGTGTAGAATACATCGGCGGTACGCTGGCCGACCTTCCGACTGGCACAAGCGGCCGCTTGGCGGTAACGGACCCGGGACGGATGGTTTTCGCCAACAAGCGCCATCCGGTGGACGTACCGTATCCGCAAATCAATCTGCTCGAGTACGGGCAGAAGGCGGATCGCCGGTATCTGGCCGCGATCCTGATTTCGCCCATCTTTCTCTTGACCAAGAAGCGCGAGCACTTCCTGACGATCGGCTATGCCGATGCGAGCGGCCATCAGCAGGCGGTGGTGCTGAAAGTCGAAAAGCGCGACCTGCGCTCGGTGCTCGCGTCGCTGGAGGCGCGGACCGGCTTGCTGGTGACGTTCCAGGACAATGAGGCGCGCAAGGCGGCATGGGGCTCGAAATGACCACGCTTCTGCTTTGCTTGGCACTCGCCCAGGATGCCGCTTTGCTGGCCCAGGTGAAGCGCATTTACGTTGACAAGCTGACAGTCGGCGAGGGCTCAGAACAGATTCGAGATCTATTGTTGAGCGCGATGGCTGGTCTCGGACTATTCTCCCTGACGGAGAACCCGGACCGGGCCGATGCCTTTCTGCGTGGTGGCGCGGAGGACCGGGTCTTTCAAGAGACCTTTGACTTCAAGGACGGCATCGACGGCCGGGTGCAGATCGGCACCGGGACGGCTACTCGCAATGGCAACCGGCGCTCGGCCGGCATGAGCGTGGGCGAAGACGAAAGCGCGCGGCAAACGGAGCGCAAGCACGACGCAGTGGCGGCCATCCGGTTGGTGAACAAAGACGGCGATGTCATCTGGTCGACGTTGCAGCAGAGCGCGGGTACGAAGTTCCGCAATGCCAGTGTGGACCTGGTGCGCAAAGTGGTGGACCAACTGAAGCAGGATACTACTTCGGCGCGCAAGCCTTCCACGCCCTGACGCTGTTAGCATAAAGGCAGTGAATCGATCTACCCGGCGCACATTGCTGACGGCCCCTGTAGCGGCCCTTGCCGTTTGGGGACAACGTCGGCAAAGTGCGGCGAAGGACAAGCGGAAGTATGCCGATCCGACGACCGAAAACGAGGTCTTCCGGCTGACCGATCCGGCGCATGCGAGTTACTTGCCTTCGCTCTCTGGCCATTGCGCGGCCAAAAATAACTCCCTTTTGTATTGTTCTGACAGCTCCGGACATGTGCAGGTACACCGGCTGGACCTGAAGAGCGGCGAGAGCCGCCAGGTGACGGATGGGGCGGCGATTGAGCCAAACAGCGTGGCGTTTTTGCCGGATGAGCGGACATTTCTTTACTTGGACGGCCAAACGCTGAAGCGATCGGACGGCCGCGACATTTACCAGTCCGCCAATCCGGTCGAGCCGGGCCTGGCGATCACCGACGATGGCCTGTTCGTCTTTGTGACCGAACGCGCCGGGAGCCTGTGGCGTCTGGTGCAGGTGCCGCTACTGGCGAAGGGAATGCCGAAAACACTTTTGGAAAGCGACCAGCCGCTGAGCGGGCTGCGGCCGCGGCCGCGCCGGGCGTCGCTGCTATATCTGCGCGAAGGCGGGTTGCACCTGGTTACCTTCGATGGCCAAACGAAGCCACTGAAGACGGAAGGCCGCGTGACCCAGGTGGAGTGGCAGCCCGATGGACGCACCGCGATTTATCTCTCCCGGTCACTCGAAGAACGGCCCCAGGCCACGCTGCGCGAGAGTGAGCCAGACTCGAACACCGACCGTCACTACTGCCGCACTTCGCAGTTTGCGCAGTTCGCCCACAATGCGGACGGCAGCGTTTTCGTGGGCCTGAGCGGCAGCGTGGCTTCCCCTTTGGTGCTGCTGTTGCTGCGGGTGACGCGGCGTGAGTTTCCGCTTTGCGAACATCGCAACACTCAGGCTCCGGTGACACCACCGGTGTTTACGCCGAACAGCCAGCGGGTGCTGTTTCAGGGCGATAAGGACGGCAAGCCGGCGTTGTATATGATTGCGCTCGAAAAGCTGGTGGAGCGCACGGAGGAGACCGAGAATCGCTAAATGACGAAACGGACCCGGAAGTTATTGATTGTATGGGGTTGGCGTGTTGCGGCTGGTTCGTCTATGCTAAGGATAGCAGCCGGTGAGAAGCGAATCCGGCTAAGTGATTGAAGGTGCTGGGCGAAATACTGGTGAACGGAATGGGCTAAGCTTCGAGGCGGAGGTGGGCGAACTCTTTCATGAGGCGGAAGGGCTTAGAGAAGGGCTCGAGCTTTTCGCCGCGCTGCTCGATGTGGGTGGCGGCCGAGTAGCCTAAATGGGCGGCGCCTTGGAGGTGGCCGATTTTGGAGGGGTCGATCTTCATCAGGCGGCAACAAGTGGAGTCCACGGCCACCATATCGTTGCCCATCACGATAACGCCGGCAGGGACGCCAGTGCCTTGGATGGGCCCGTTGCCTTCCATGCCCATGATGCCGTCCACCAGGGCGAAGGAGTGGGGAAAGAGCCGGTTGAGTTCGAGGATTGACGAGTCGATACCCTTGTAGTGAAGGAAGTTTTTGGGCCAGCCGTAGACGCAGCCGGGGACGAGGCCAAAGAAGTTCTTCATCGACAAGGTGACCCCCGCCCAGTGATGGGTTTTCATTTTGGCGAGGGAGACAATGAGGTCGACGGACATGAGAGTTTTGGAGAAAAAGAACTCCGGCTCGTCGAAGCCCTTAATGGCGACCACGTCGTCACGGTTGAGGTCGACGAAGAGCTTGTCGAAATCTGGGATCAGTTCGCGGTAGCCAGCCTCTTCGGCCACGCCCCAACTGTCACGCCGGTGGCCGGGGCCCTCGCCGATGATGACCTGCGCGGCACCCAGTTTGCGGAAGAGTTCGACGGCCGCCGCCACGAAGCGAGGGTCGGTGTTGATGGGGGTTTTCGGGTCATACTCCACCAGATTCGGTTTGAGGAGGACGCGCTTGCCGGCGACGTTCAAGCCGCAAGTCATCACCCCGCGGTACATGATATCGAGCAAGTCGGCGGAATAATCCTTGGCGCGCATCACCGACACCGGAGAGAGGATAGTGGGAATGGGATCGGACTTCATGTTATAGCCGACGACGCCGGACATGACACCGAGGCCGATCAAGGGAATTGCGGAACGGCGATCGAGGGTTCTGCTCATGCGGATAACTTTCCTGCTGGGTGTGGCGATACCTGGAAGACGTTGTCGTTGGACAATAACTCAAGCGCGGTAACGGCTAGGTCGCCGCCAGCGGGCAGAGCGGCAAGCGCGAGGGGTTCCATCGCGGTGCCTTGGGCCCGCAACGCGATCATGAGCCAAGCCCGTGCCAAACCGCTTTTGGTGGCTTTTGCTTGCAGAATCGCGCGTTCGAGGGACGGTTTCAACTCTGCGGCGCTACGGCCTTGGAGGCCAATGAGCGCGAGGGCCGTGGTTTCCGGAAAGGAGGACATGTCGGTGTAGTAGACGCGCTTGTTGCCGTAGTTCCAGCCGCCATCGGGGCAGCGGCGATCAAATAAATAGTCTTCGCCTTCGGCAATGCGATCGGCCAGTTCCCGCGCCCGGGGGCTCTGTTTGAGGGCCACCAAGGCATGGGCGGTAGGCTCCACCCAGGAGCTGTTTCCCGGACGCCACGGCCAACCGCGGATGCTCTCATCCTGGTCTACCACGCGGGCTTGAAATCGCTGCACGATCCGCACGGGCAGACTGCCTTCGGCGCCGGTCATCTTCGCCAGCCAGTCGAGGCCCCTAGCGTATGTATCGTCGCGCCGCCCCAGGGCGCGATACAGGGTGAGCATGAGGGCCGTGCCCCAATAAGGATCCTGCACTTTAGCGTTGGCATGCCAAGCTCCATCGGGACGCTGCCAACCGAGTAAGAGGGCCAGTGCACGCTGACTGGCGGGGTGTTGGCGAAGCGCCATGGCGGCGTAGGCGGTAGGCTCGAGCCATGACTCTTTACCGGGGAAGTACCCCCAACCGCCGTCGGAATTCTGGGCGCGCAGCAGGTGGTCCCGCCGGAGGCTGAGCGCGGTGGTGAGGTCCATTGGCGGCGTTTCCGTAGTCATAACCCGATAGAGTGCCCATCGGCCAAAACCGAGCCGCCCGATAGAGATTACTTTCCGCTCCTTTCCGCTACGTGGCCAAGCGGCGAACCCGAATCTCCTTATATTCAATCCACTTACCGGTTTGGTGGGCTTGTAGGGCGATGGGGCCGGCGGTCATATTTTTTAGGCCTCGATAATCGACCACCGTTTCGCCGTCTACGCGGACGACGCAACGGTCGCCTTGGACGTGCATTTGCAGCAGGAACCACGTCTCGGGCTCGAGCGTCCACCAGCGTGCCCGGCGGATACCGTAGAGGGAGCCGGTGGGATAGACGGCGCCTTCCACGTCATGGACTTGAATCTCGTAATGGTCGCTCTTAATGCCGCCCGGGCACCGGAAATAGACGCCGCCGTTGGAGTGGCGGCTGGGTCGGACGTACATTTGCAGGTCGTAGTCGGCGAAAAATTCTTTGGTGGCCAGATACCCTAGTCCTTCGCCACGCAAGGTACTGCCGAGGGTTTCCCACTTTGACTTTTCCATCCATTCGGGCTCGCCGGTGCGCCATTGCTTCAAGTCTTCGGGCGCGGCGTAGAGGGCAGTGAGGGTATCGGTAGCGGGAAGCGTCTTGACGGCGAGGGCGCGAAAGCGGACCGGGTAGCTGAGGCTTTCGATGCCGATGTAACCGTTTCGCAGACGGTGGCGGAGTTCGGGGTGCTGGTTGAGATTCAGGTCCTGGACGAGTTCGCCATTCATCCAAAGCTGGAACTCCGGCCAGTTGACGCGGACGCGAAACTGGTTCCACTCGCCTTTGTTGCGCACATTCACTTTGGATGGGGCGACGAGAGGAAAAATGGCGCCCATGCTTTCGGCGAGGGGCGGGGAATCGAGCTTCTGAAAGATGTTGATCTTCATGCCGCAACCGGTGGGCCGGCCGTGCTTGGGCGCGTGGAGAAACAAGCCGGAGTTGGCCCAGCCTTGGATGAAGACCTCGCCCATGAGCTCAAAGTTTTCGTATTCGCGTTCGGTGCGGAGCCAGGTGGGGAAGTTGGAGCCGGGATGGACGACGATGGCGCCGTCGTCAACGTAGAAGGCGCTTTCCGGGCCATTTTCGATGCGCCAGCCGGTGAGACTATGGCCATCGAAGAGGGGAATGAAGCCGGTGTCTTGGGCGGCTAGGGTACCAGCGGCCAGCGGCAACATGAGCAATTTGCGTCGATCCAGCATGCCCGCCATTATAGCGGCCTATAATCAGGAGTCGCCCACTTATGGAACCTGTTGTCGCCCATCTGCATACTTTCTTCCTCTTCCCCTTCTCTATTGACCGGGATGCGGTGTTGCAGCGCCATGGCGAGCTTTGGAAGGGCCGGCGCTGGATAGATGGTTTGGATGGCTGGATCCGCGCCCATGACGCTGAGGCGGTGGCGGGAATTGGCCGCTGGCAACGTTCCGCCTACACGAGCTTCACACTCGATTCACAAGCTTATCAGGACATGGTGTTCTTCCATCCGTTCATCCGGCGGGTTTACTTCGACTCGTTGGGAATGCAGGCCGGCGAATGGCAGGGCGAGGAGATGGGGGGCGAGGGCGAGAGCCAACTACGGTTCTACCGCATTCCAATCGAGCCGCGCTACCGGGTGCGGCTGGTGGCGAGTGACGAACGCGGCCGGAGTGAAGAAGTGTCGATTACGGAACTGCGGCTGATCCTGTTCGCCAATGGCATTGGGATCCTGTCCATTGGCATGCAGGCCTATGACCTGCATGCGTCGCGCGCGTTGTGGATTAACGAGATGATGCGGAAGCTATATCCCTCGAGCGGCCGGCAGAAACGGGAGGGGCGCACGCCGAGCCTGGTGCGCATGATGGTGGGCGACGAGGTGGTGATCGAGGAGGACTTTAACTCCTGCGGCATTCGCAACTATTTGCCGCCGTTGTCGAAGCTATTGACCCGCCTGCTGTATTTTTCCGATTATGAGTATCAGGAATACGAAGCGGTGCTGGACGAGCGGATGATCGTCTACACTTACTTCGCGCTCGACCAGAAGAGCCTGCCAGCGGGGTACGCGCAGAGCGAGGACTACCTGAAGTTGATTTCGCGGGTACTGTACGTTGACCACTACGGCACGGACTACCGGTACGACCCGGACTTCATCAAGGAGCAGATGCGGCAACAGCTTTATACTCGTTGGGCGCACCAAGGCACTTACTACGGATTTACGAGTTACTCCGCGGTGACAGTTTGCTTTGGTGAACGCGACTGCGACGACCACTTACTGCAGGAAGGCTTCCTGATTCACCGCATGTTTCTGTCGCGTTATCACCTGATGGCGTTGATTGCCCTGTTCTACCGGGCCACGCTGCTGGACTTTGCCGAGCGCACGGCGCTGGTATCGCGCCGGCTGGACCAGGATTTTGGGGACGGTAAACTCTCGCCCGAGAATATTGAGCTGATGGACGGATTGCGGAGCGAGTTTGTTATTTTTTCCAATTATTGGCATTTCGACGAGTTAGCCAACAAGGATGAGGAAGCGGAGCACTTTGCGCTTTTCAATCGGGTTTTTCGCGTGGACCCGATGAAGACTGAGATTGGGCAGGAGGTGGAGCGGCTGAATAGTGTGTTGAACGAATACTTCCAACGCCGTAACACGATGGCGGTGAACCGTTTGGCGATGCTGAGCATGATTTTGGGCGGTGGCGCGGTGCTGACGGGATTCTTCGGAATGAACTTCGGCGCGGAGTTCGCCCAGCTATTTTTTCAGCCTGCGCCCCACGCGGCACAGGTGCATTGGGTGGCGTTGGGACTGGTGACGGTGGCGACTTTCGGGGCGCTGCTGTTTGGCTTAGTGCTGATTATTATGAATTGGGACGATTACAAGGACGTTCTGCTGCCGCGCAGTGCGGCGACTAAGACGCGGGCTTCGATCCGGCGCGTGGAGTAAGTGGTTCAAAATAGCTGGGGCCCTTTCAAGCCTGGAAACAGTTTACCGCCGTGGGGAGCGGTGAACTGTTTCCACTGCCGCGTCCCACAGCTAACGCTATGAGTTAGACCGGGCTAGGACTCCCGATCCGAGAAACGAGCCCCCGGCTTAGTGCTGCTGCCGGAAGCCGTGAGCGCCGCGCATCATAGGCGAGCCACCGCTGTCGGCGGGGGCGTTCAGCAAGCCCGACATGCGGGCTTCACGGACGGCGTCCTGCAAGGAGGCAGCCTCTTCCAGTAACTTCAGTTTGTTTTTTTGCGCTTCGGTAAGGATGGCCATCGACTTGTCGCGGATTTGGCTGGGCGAGGCGCTGTTCTGTGCGCGGGACTCTTTCATCTCGGTCATCAGGCGGCCGACCGTGTTGGGGTCGGGATTGGATTTGTTCATTTCGACGCGGAGGTCGCGAGCCTTCTGGGCGCTGGCTTTCATGCCGGGCTTGGCCTGCTCGAAAGCATCGGAGCGAGCTTGTCGGAGGCCAGCGATTTGGGTATCGGTGAGGCCGAAGTAGGTCTTGAGGGCTTCAAAATTGGCTGCATCAGGGCCGTTGCCGGTGCCACCGTGCCGGCCATGGTGGGCAGGCTGAGCCATCGCCAGAGAAGCGAAGCCGAGCGTGGCGGCCAGTGCGGCGAGCCAGAATTTCTTGGTCATGGAAGTCAATCTCCTGGTTACTTGTTTTGGGCCTTACAGCCTGTTCTGCAAGGTTAAACGCGGGTAAACGGCAAAAGTTGTCTTAAGAAATGTAATCGACCTAAGTAAGACCCCCCGATTATTATCGGGGGGTAAGGGATCGGACTAAAAGTCTGAGCGCATGCGGAGCAGGCTGAGGAACTCGTCCCGGGTGGATTTGTTGGAGCGGAACTCCCCGAGCATGGCGCTGGTGGTGGTGCTAGAGCACTGCTTTTCCACGCCACGCATCATCATGCAGAAGTGCTTGCCCTCGGCAATTACCCCCACCCCGCGCGCATCGAGGACTTCTTGCAGCGTCTCGGCAATCTGATGCGTGAGACGCTCCTGAACTTGAAGCCGCCGCGCAAACATGTCGATGATGCGGGGGATCTTGCTAAGGCCGATGATCTTTTTGTTGGGCAAATACGCCACGTGGATGCGGCCGTTGAAGGGCAGCATGTGGTGTTCGCACAAACTAAAAAATTCAACGTCGCGGACGATGACCATCTCGTCAACTTCGGCTTCGAAGAGCGCGCCGTTGACGATCTTGTTGAGGTTGGCGGTGTAGCCGCGGGTGAGGTAACGCATGGCCTTGGCGGCACGGTCGGGCGTCTTCACGAGACCTTCGCGTTGCGGATTCTCGCCCAAAAGTTCGAGCATGCCATGGACGTGGGTGGCGATGGGGTCGATCGCTTCGGTGGCCAAGTGTACACCGTTCACTTTGGTCTTTTTCAATTCCGTGGTGGTCATTGGATTTCCTTGTTGACTTCGAAGATATTATTGCGGGTTTCCCAAATTCGTACTCGATCGAGGGCGGGCCAACCGGCGGGCCAACCGGCTTCTAGCCGCTGGTGAATGACGGTGGAGACGACTTCGGTGGTGGGCACTAGGCCGATTAACTCGGGCACTTGAACATTTAGATTCCGATGATCGTAGCGCGAGACTATTTCCTTCGTAATGAACTCGTCGAGCGCCGGAAGATCGTGAATGCGGCCGGTGACGCCGTCGACAGGGCCGCGCACGGTGACTTCGAGGACGTAGTTATGACCATGCCCATAGGGATGATTGCATTTGCCGTAGGTGGCGTCGTTTTCGGTTTCGGTTAACTGGTCAGAGTGCAGCCGGTGAGAGGCGCAGAACTTGTAACGCCGGGTGAGCCTCATTTGGCCTCGCCGCCGTACTCGACGTAGAGATCTTCTGTCTCGTAGAGACGAACCAGATCCAGCCGGCCTTTGGCACCAGTGAAATGAGGCGCTAGACGTCGCCAGATTTCGAGCGCCATGTTCTCGGTGGTGGGTACGACTTTATCGAAAGGAGGCACTTCGTAGTTGAGGTGACGATGGTCGAAAGGGTTTACGACCTCCTGGTTGAGAATCTGCTTCACCTCTTTTAGGTCGACGATCATGCCGGTAACTGGGTCCGGTTGGCCGGCGATGGTAACTTCGAGGACGTAGTTGTGACCGTGGCCATGCGGGTTGGCGGCCGGGCCGTAAAGCGCTTGATTTTCGGCGTCGGAGCGACCGGGAAGGGCGCAGACATGGGACGACGAAAACTCAATTCTCCGCGTAATTTTCATAGATCTCTTCGTTAGATGCCCAAAAGCGCCGTGGCGATACCGTAAAATAGCAATTGAATGGCCAACACCAAACACGACCTTCGCCCACCGCTCGCCTTAATTCTCATCTTATTGACGGGGTTGGGCTTTGTGATCTACGATACCCTACGCGAGAAGGTGACGCAGGTGGGCGACATGGCGCCCGATTTCGAGGTGACGACCGAAGGCGGCAAAAAACTCACCCGGACCGACTTTGGCGGGAAGATCTTGATGCTGAATTTTTGGGCTACCTGGTGTCCCCCTTGTATTGAAGAGACGCCGAGGCTGAATGTGTTGCAAGAGGAAATGGCGAAGGACGGCGTGGTGATCCTGGGCATCAGCGTCGATAAGAACGAGAAGCCGTACAAGAAGTTTCTGGAGCGGATGCGGGTAAAATTTGCCACCTCACGCGACGCCGAGGCGCGCATCAGCGCGAGCTATGGGACGTTCAAGTTTCCGGAGACCTACATCATCAATGCGTCGGGTAAGGTGCTGGCGAAGTATGAAGGCGAACCTTCGAGCACCTGGCTCGACCCGAAGGTGATGGAACAGATCCGGAGCATGAAATGATTGCGGCTTCGGTTCGTTCCGAGATTCACAATTTGCTGGGTGCCCGCGGCTATCTTGACCAAAGCGCCGACTTGAGCCTCTACGAGTACGACGGCAGTATCGACAAGGCGAAGCCCGAGTTGGTCGCCTTCCCCAAGAACACTGGGCAAGTAGCGGCGCTGGTGAAACTGGCCTTCGCGAACAACCTGGCGATTGTGGGCCGCGGCGCGGGCACGGGCCTTTCGGGAGGAGTGATTGCGCGGGCGGGCGGGATCATGATTTCGTTTGCGCGCATGAACCGCATTTTGGAGATCGACCTGGCGAATGAGCGGATGTTGGTGGAGCCTGGGGTGGTGAACCTGGACGTGACGCTGGCCGTGCAGCGGGACGGCTATTACTTCGCGCCGGACCCTTCGAGCCAAAGGGCATGCACCATTGGCGGGAACGTGGCGGAGAATGCGGGCGGTCCGCATACGTTGGTTTATGGCGTGACGACGAACCATGTTTTGGGCCTCGAAGTGGTGCTGCCGGATGGCACGGTGACCGAGACCGGTGGCCCGGAGAGCGATTTACCGGGCTATGATTTGACGGGTTTGTTAACCGGCAGCGAAGGCACGATGGTGCTGGTAACCAAGGCCTGGCTGCGGTTGATGCGTACGGCCGAGACGGTGAAGACGATGCTGGCCATCTATGAGACCACCGACGCGGCGGCCGATACGGTGGCGGAGATTACGGCGAAGCAGATTACGCCGGCGGCGCTGGAGATGCTGGATGGGCCGATGTTGCGGATGGTGGAAGAGGCCACGCATGCGGGCTATCCGATGGACGCGCAGGCGGTGCTGTTGATCGAGATTGAGGGTTTGGTGGAAGCCGTAGAGAGCCAACTGGAGCCGATCCGGGCAACTTGCCTGGCTGCGGGTGCGCGCGAGGTGCGATTGGCGAAGTCAGCCGAGGAGCGGGATTTGTTGTGGAAGGGCCGCAAGAATGCGTTTGGCGCGATTGGCCGGGTGAGCCCCTTTTATTACGTGCAGGACGGGGTAGTGCCGCGGACGAAGATTGCGCCGACGTTGCGGCGGATCGGCGAAATTAGCCGCGAGTTTGGCGTGCAGATTAGTAACATCTTTCATGCGGGTGACGGTAACATGCATCCGATTATTCTGTTCGATGCGCGCAAGCCGGGTGAAGTGCAAAAAGCAGTTGCGGCGGGTGAGGCGATATTGGCTTATTGCATTGAAGTGGGCGGTTCGATTACGGGCGAGCATGGCGTAGGCATGGAGAAGATGGAATTGATGAGCAAGCTTTTCTCGGAGGAGACGCTGGACATGATTGCCAATTTTAAGCGGCTATTTGACCCGCAATGCCGGTTGAATCCGGGCAAGTTACTGCCGATGGGGAAGGGTTGTATGGAGATTCACCATGCGCATGCGACGCCGGCCGCGACTTACTAGCTGATAGCTAGCTTGATTGTTACTTCGGCTGTTCATACGATGGGATATGGGGGAAGGGCAACCCGCCGCTGACGCGACGGGCCCGCAGTGCGTAAGTTTGGACAAGCGGTCCAGGCTTAGCGGGGTAAGTCATCGGGTGATGGGGGTGAAGGTTCGGTTGCGGACGTTGAGTAACGAGGCAAATAGGATGAGCGCGAGTCCGGCGGGCAGGGCACCGGGGAGTTGAAGCCAAAGGTTAAGGGCGATGGCGAGCGCGCCGCAAAAGGACATGACGAGTGGGGCGGGCTGACGCCAGCGGGTGGCGCGACCCTGCCACCAGACACTCGACACGTGGAGGAGCAGAAAGAAAACGGCGGACGCTTGCAAGACCGGTGGAGAGGGTAGGATCGCGACGCCGGTGATGCCCAGGGCTCCGAGATAGGCGACCCAACACAGAGGGCATTTGGGGATGGCGGCGGCGACGATGGCGGCGGCGGGGCCCCAGGTGGAGAGCTTGGGCGGATGAGGCGGCGTCAACAGCGCGATGGCCGCTTCAGCCACTTGATCTTCCTGCCAACTCAGGCGTTGAAACGACCCGGCGATGCGGGCATTGGAATCTAAGAGAAAGAGCTCGATCCGGTGGCGGCTGACGAGCGACTCGAAGAAACTGACGCCGAGTTGGAAGTGGCGGCGCAGGGCGTCCAGTCCGTCGACGGCGCGCAAAAGATGATGCTGGGTGTCCATTTGCAAGCGGCGGTTGGCGCCGTATTGATGGAGGCGTTCGGGGGTGTCGAAGGCCGGGTCATAGGAGATGGCGGCGGTGTGGATGGCTTCGGCCAAGCCGCGCTCGGCCAGCATCTTCTGGACGCGCCCCAGCTTCCACAGGGTGAGCGAGCACTTGAGCGGATTGTCGCAGCGGGTGTAAAAGAAAAC
>JAYVUQ010000649.1:0-3878 GCA_043787785.1 Bryobacteraceae bacterium | reverse complement strand
CGCCGATGGTTGACCCAGCGTCGATCACTCTGGCAATGTCCGGATGGTCCATACGGGCCAGCGACTGGCGCTCAGTTTCAAAACGGGCGATTACCTGCCCGCTGTCCATGCCGGGTTTGACTATTTTCAGAGCCAAGCTGCGGCGAACCGGCAGGTGCTGTTCGGCGCGATAGACCACGCCATCCCACCTTCGGCCAGAACTGGGCAGGAGGTAGGGCGCGATCCATTTACCGGGCGATTCCAGAATATCGGTCAGCGCCGCCACGGAACCGACGACCGAGGTGGGGGCGACAGTGGCGGCGCACCCGATTGCGAGGAGCGATTCGACTTCAGCCCGGACCGCGGCATCGCCGCAGTTAACGGCGAGAAAGGCCGCTTGACCGCCGATCGGCAATACCGACGTCTCGTCCAGGAGACGTTCCATCAAATCAAACAATGTTGCTGCGGTGACATATGGGACACCGCAGCTTAGTACTCGTTGGGATTTGCCGGGATGTGACTGCCCCGCTTAGAAAGAAATCCGCGCCCCCAACTGCACGTTCCGCGGACCGTTCCCCTGCGGGTTGTTGATGAAGCCGAAGGCGCTGTTATTCTGCGCTGTCACCGGGGCGGCCAGCAAGGCACGGTTAAAGGCGTTAGATCCCGAAGCCCGCACCTCCAGGTTGAACTTCTCGGAGAGTTTGAAATCTTTGAGCAGCGCGAAGTCCTCGTTGATGGTCCAGGGTGTGCGGAGGTAGTTCATGCGGCGCGGCGTATCGCCGTAGACCATGTTGGGCGGAAGGATGAAGGCGGCTTTGTTCAGATACGGGACGCTGAACGCCACACTCTTATCGGAGCTCCACTGCGGGTTAATCAATGGCACCGAGCCATCGGCCACTCCGGGGGCGAAACTGCACCGGGCGTTGCTGCCAGCGCCAAAGAAGTTCTGGCTGCAGTTCACCACCGACGGCGTCCCGCTGACGTAGGTGTGGATGGCTGAAATCTTCCACCCGCCCAGCACCGCGTCGGCGATCGGGTTGGCCTTGGTCATCCACTTCCGCCCCTTGCCGAAGGGCAGATCGTAGACATAGCTGACGCGCAGGTTGTGCGGCGTATCCTGACTGGCCACCGCCTTGTCCAGCCGCCGGTTGTACTGGTTCTGCACCGCGCCGTCACTGGTCCGGTTGGCGTCTTCGCCATTGGAGCCCGAGATCAGCTTGCACCAGGTATAGGAAACCAAGAGGAACAGCCCTTTGCTAAATCGGTGCTCAAAGCTGGTCTCCAGCGCATGGAAGGTGGAGTGCCCATCGTTCTGCCCGCCGGCGTCGCTGCTGATGCCCGAGTACTGCGGAAAGGGCCGGAGGGCCTGTTGCAGTTGCAGGTTGGTGGGGAAATTGGGATACGGCAGCTTGAAGCCGGCCGCAACCACTACAGGATTATTGATGACCGCGCTCATGGGGCTGCTCAGCAGGCTGCCGTAGGTCTGCCAGTATTTTGGATCGAGCTGATTCTGCGACTGCTGGCGCGAGAGAAGCTTCACGCCAGCCACGCCATGGTAAGTAGCGCGGAGCATCGAATTGGCCGTGACAGCACGTTCCAGGGTGAAGTTCCAGTCGGCGAAATAAGGAGCGCGGCCGGCCCCGGCAAAGTAGAAGAATGGGGTCTGGTTGAGGAGATTGGCGCTCAACGTGGCGGCGTCCTTGACTGGCGGCTTCAGCGCGTTGATCTGCGTGGAAAACGGCAGGAACCCGGTGGGGACGAGATAGGCGATGCCGTTGGAGAGCGAGTTGCCGATGGAGCCGAAGGTGCCCCCAAAGCCCTGGATGCCATTGTCGCCGTTGCCGTCCTCCCGCGAGGGCTGGAAGTAGATGGCGCTGCCGGAGCGGATCACCGTCTTCGAATCCAACTGATAGGCGAAGCCAAGGCGGGGGCCGAAAGCGTTCTTGCGGGTGTCTCCGAAGCGTTCCGGCGTGCCGTTTACGCCGGCAATCACCATGGCGCCGGGCAGGCCGCCGGCGGCCGAGTTGGGACAAGTGGGGCAGAAGTTGCTGTTCTTGCCGTTACGTTCGATCTTGGGAACGGGCAGCTCATAACGTAGCCCGATGTTGATGGTGAGTTTCTTGCTTACCTTGAAATCGTCCTGCGCATACCAAGCGTAGTAGGGCCATTGGAACGCGGTATCCCCCGGATAGCGGAAGCCGCCGCCGCTGGCCGCTCCAAGCAGGAACGACGCAAAGTCCGACCCGCTGTTGGCGACATTGGGATTACCAGTGCCGGCGCCGCTATAGCTCACGGTGCCGAAGGCGCCATTGAAATCCAGCCGCCGGTAGATGCCACGCAGATACTCCATGCCGAATTTGAAGTTGTGGCGCCCCTGGAGCCAGGAGATCTGCTCCTTGATATTCGTGGTGCGCTGGCGGGAGTCCGTGAAAACGCTGTTGCCCCATTGAATGCCGGCAACGGAATAGACGCTGGAGGTGCCGGGGGCGAGCGGAGTGACGGTTCCGGGGATGTAAGTGGCCTTGGCTAGGTCGGCGGGGAAGCTGCTGACGTAGCCGGGCGCTTCAATACTATGCCGGTGGTTGAACCCAATTGTCAGGTGGTTGAGCAGATTGGGCCGGATGACGTAATCGTCGTTAAAGCGGTGGTAGATGACGGTGGACTCCGTAGGGAAGCCAGTGCCGGGCACGCCTTCCAGGGCATTGATGCTGGGCCGGGCGGGGCTGAAAAAGTCGCTGTAAAGGTAGCTGGCGCGATGCTTGTCGTTGAAGATGTAGTCGCCTTTGATGGAAGGCAGGCGGGTGCGGGAGGTGGAGTAGCTGCGGGAGCGGTAGTTGTTGACGATGCGAGTGGGATCGTCGGGGCGCGGGACGAGCGAGAGAAGTCGTTTGGCGGTGGGGTCGAAGCGTTCAGGGCAGATAACGTCCAGGACACCGTTGCACTGCATGCGGGGACGATCGGCGGCGTTGGCGATGACGTTGCCGACGCCATCGAAGGGATCATAGAGAGGAATGGTAAGGCCGGCGGAATCGACGTTGCGGCGCATGTCCCCATTGCGGAATTCAACCACGGGTGCGGTGACGAGGGCGGTGGATTGGCCGTTGCGAGTGGAGGCTTGTTCGTAGGCGAAGAAGAAAAACGCCTTGTTGCGGCCGTCGAAGAGTTTGGGAATGACGATGGGTCCGCCGATGCTGCCGCCGGGGTTCCATTGGCGCACGATGGGCCGTTTGGTGGGTGCGAAAGTGAAGCCGCGGGCGTTGAAGACCTCGTTGCGATTGAAGACGAAAGCACTGCCGTGGAGCGTATTGGTCCCGGATTTTGTGACCCAGTTAATGACGCCGTTGGAGGTGCGGCCGAACTCGGCGGAGTAACCGGAGCTCTGTACTTTGAACTCCTCCATGCCTTCGACGCTGACACCGTTCATGGCCGGGTCGTTACGGCGTTCACTGTTGGCTTCGGCGCCATCGAGCTGCTCGCTTTGCCCATCGAGCAGGCCGCCGCCGATGCGGGGATTGTTGGCCGGTCCGATGACTCCCGGGGTGAGAATGACGAAGGCCAGGTTACTGCGGATGCCGCCGCCGATGAAAAGGGGTAAATCGCGAATGGCGCGCTTGGGCACTACTTTGCCTAGGTTAGACCCCTCGACTTCGAGGAGCGGGCTGACGGCCGAGACATCGATTGTCTGATCGACGGAGCCGACGGTGAGGGCGATATCGACGCCGGTGACGGTGGCCACGTTGACGCGGATGGCGGTGGCTTGGGCCTTGCGAAAGCCCGATTTTTCGACCGTTACGGTGTAGTTGCCGGCGGGCAGATAGGGGATGGAATAGAGGCCGTCCGCACCGGTGGCCATGGACTGTTTGAGGCCCGTGTCCACGTTGCGAATCGTGATGTTGGCC
>JAYVUQ010000648.1:0-2888 GCA_043787785.1 Bryobacteraceae bacterium | reverse complement strand
ACCGGCAGATAGGTTTCGCGATTGAGACTGCCGTGCTTCTGAAATAGTTGGGCACGAGCGTGATGGAGGGCCGTGGCGGCGTCGTCTCCCTGCAGCAGGCGCTGATAGAAGATCTCGGCGCAGACCTTGGCGGAATCGCCGGAGACGTCGGATTGCATGGCCACCACCGCCGACGCCTGGTTTAGAAAAGTGTGGGCCAAGCTGTCGGGAAACAGCGCTGCCGCCTGCTCTGACGTTTGGCCGGAGCGGCAGGAGTTGAGGTAGACCAGACGCAAGTCGGGAAGGCTAGCGGCGAAGGCGCGGATTCTTGCGGTATCCCAGGGGATATAGCCGTCGTCAGCGCCCGTCATGCCGCGCATGAAGAGGCGGAGCGCACCGTCTTGCGAGTGCCCGATGAAATGAAGGATGTGGGGCCGCGCGCTCGCGATGTGAGCGGTGAGCGCAGGGAAATCATAGTCGGCGGACTGTCCGGGCGTGGGCCGGTCAAGGGGGCGACGGCTGAGGTCGATAACCTGTCGTGATCCATTGGCTAGGCGGAACTGTTTGGCAACGTGTAAGACTTCGCAATTCAGCAAGTGGCCCGAACCGTTAAGCGCCTGCTGAATGGCGGCGATCTCCGCGTAGCCTTCGGCGGCGTCAGGTTCGGACGGGTCGAAGCCGCAGACAATTAGCATCCGCAAGGGGTAAGCGGGGGCGACGGGCGCAGGCTGCAGGAGCTTGCCGGTGGCCCGCAGACAGACTTTGTCGACGTTGAGAAACTTCGCAAATTGGCTGGTATTGCTTTGCAATAGTTCCCACGGAAGTTCTTGTAAGTCGGCGTTTTCAATCGCCAGGTAAATCCGGGCCGGATTGTGTTGACGCAGAGCGTGGTCAATCAGTGGGGGAATCAGCGCGGCCTGCATGGCGCGGCCGAGCTTTACGAATTGTTGGTCGTCGTGGCGCGTGGTGGTGAGGAATTGCCGGACCGTGGCCTGATGTAAGAGACCGCCCGCGGCGAACGGCGTGGCGTCGATGGGGATCGGACCGGCGAGCGAATTGCCCGCCAAGTCGAGCAGCAAAACCTCCCAAGCCTGCGCCGGTATGTGGAGCATGACGTCCATAGCGATTATCCGACCGGATGTTGCTCGTGGACCTGGCCAAGCTCATTCACATAACGGACGTAAGCGCGGTCCTGATCGAGATCGACCACCGCGAAACCCAAGCGGGCGAATTTCTCCAAGCCCACGCGAAAGGCATCGGCGTACTGAAACCGGACCGCTTCCGGCTGAGCGACATCGTGGGCATAGACGGGCACGCCGCCATGTCCGATGACGGCCGGATAAGTGATGTTGTTGGCAGGTTTATAAACAGCGCAGCGATGTTCGTGGCCCCAGAACCAGGCATCCACCGGGTTCGGGCCCGAGAGGAGCGGGCGCAAACGATCAGCCAGCAGCGGCGAGCCCTTGTCGTAGCTGCTGAAGAGTTGATGGTGGGATAGCAGCATTACCTTCTTGTGCGGCGCGCGCAGGCGGTGCTGCATGAGCCATTCGGTTTGCGGCGCCATCAGTCCGCCCAGGTCTCCGGAAAGTCCCTGCGACTCGTAGGCGGTGTCGAGGCCGAAGATCTGCCAGTACTGATTTTCGAGGCAGAAGAAGCTGGCGCCACCCTGGCGTTGGAAGCGCGGGTCGTGGTCGAGCAGACGGTAGAAGCCCTGGCCGCCGGCGAACATATCGTGATTCGCGTTGAGGGCGTAAGAGCCGATCGGGCTGCCCGGCGGGACGGGCCAAAGGTCAGTGACGTGGGTAGTGTACTCGTGGTCGCGGCCGGCGTAGTAAACGTCACCGAGGTGAATCACGTGGCGATCCCGCTGGCGGCCTTCCGCGCTGTACAAATGCTCGGCCATTTTCTTGGCGACCTCGCCGGCTCGCGGCAGGCCGCTGGCCCAGTCCGCACAGAGAACCAAGCGAGCCCGGTCGTCAAACGAAATCAACGGAGCGTTGGTCCGGAATGTGGCCTTGCCGCGCAAGGCACGAATCGAACGGGCCAAGGCAAACGAAAGGCTCCAGCCGAGGAGATCCGATTCTTCGGCCTGCCGTCCCAGCGAGCGCGATGGCGAGGGCAGCCACTCGGCTCGGAGCACTTGATCCGTCGTGGCGGCAATGCCAACGGCCGCACCCTGAACCGTCAAGCTCTCCACCGCGCCGGCCGCAAGGTAGAACTCTTCCAGTGCGGATTGAACCGCCGCCAAACGCGAATCGCGGGGCAGCCAAACGGGATGGTTTTGTTGCGTCAGTTCCTCCGACGCTTGCGACTGCCGGATTTGTTCGGCGGCGGCGAGGAGGTCTTCGGCATCAATGCCTTCCTGCGCGGCGCGTTCCCGCACGGCGGCGGAAGCTTCACTCATCGCGCGGGAGTGATTCTCCAGCGTACGCACCAGATCTCCCAAACAGTTCCCCACAAACTGAGGTGTAACTAGCTCATGAATCATAGGAGTCTTCTGATTCTATCCCTCTGGGGTTTACCCCAGTGATTTTGCCGGTAGCGAATTTCTACTTTACTAACGCTTGGTAGACGAGGATGGGGAACTTAGTTTGGATGTCGGTGGCGTTGGGCATGAGTTGTATCATCAGCACGATGACGGTGTGGCTTTGACGATCCACTTGATAGTTAGTGCCGTACGCGCCACCCCAGCCGAAGGCTCCGACGCCGGACATGCCGAGAGCACCGTAGCGATCGACCGTTTGGAAGCCGAGGCCGAAACCCAGGCCGGTGTTGGAATGCAGGGTGCCGGATTGGTTGGTGACCATCAGTTCCACTGAGCGGGGCGAGAGAATGCGGACGTTGCCGAGCGCGCCGCCGTTGCGGATCATTTCGAGGAAGCGGGCGTAGTCTTGCGCGGTGGAGGTAAG
>JAYVUQ010000647.1:0-7907 GCA_043787785.1 Bryobacteraceae bacterium | reverse complement strand
GGCTCTGTCTGATCTTTGGCGGCCCGCGTGCTCTATCGAAGGATGGATGAGACAGATTCATTCAACTTCACTCTGCGTCCCTCGTGGAATACCGATTTTGGTGAACAAAACTATAATCGTAAACCCCCGCGTTGCCATTTTCCCCGTGAAAAATTGCAGCCTGCGGCAAATACTGCCGTTGAAGAGACGCAGAGTGGAGACTATCTCACAAGGACACCCTATGAAACATTTCTTGTTTGTCAGCGCCATAGCAGCCTGCGCCTGTTTCGCCGCAGTCACCACCATTCCCCGCGGTACCGTGGTCACAGTTCGCACAATTGATCGCGTGGAATCGGAGTCCAGCCGGGAGGGTCAACTCTTCCGTGCCTCATTGGCGGAACCCATCCTCGTTGGCGCTGAGACTGTGGCCCCGATGGGCAGCCAAGCGCAACTCAGAATTACGGAAGTGAAGAATGCCGGTAAGGTGAGAGGGAAAGCCGAATTGACCGTCACGCTAGTGAGCGTAACGGCCGCCAATGGCGACGTAGTCAACTTGGTTACTGAGAATACGACTAGTACAAGCGGTGGCAAGGGCAAGGGAACTGCGGTAAAGACCGGTGTCGGAGCGGGCATTGGCGCGGCGCTAGGTGCCATCTTCGGCGGCGGCAAAGGTGCTGCCATCGGCGCTGGCGCTGGCGCGGCCACTGGTGCCGGCGTGGCGATGGTGATGTCCGGTCCGCGCGTGGTGATTCCTTCCGAAACTAGGCTTTCCTTCGCGGTCCGCTAGAGACCGGTGCCATGCTAAAGGGTAGTGCCTGCTCCCCTCTTTGATTCCGTCTTCCGCCAATCGCTGGCGCACTTGCTCGACTGGCGCCGTGACGTCCGCCACTTTCGCTCCGACGCCGTGGAGGCGGACCTCTTAACCCGCCTCCTCCAGCAAGCCATGCGCGCCCCCTCGGTGGGGCTCTCACAACCCTGGCGTTGGGTGCATGTGCGCGATGAAGCTCGCCGGGCGGCTGTGCAAGAAAACTTTGCTGCCGCCAACGCCGCCGCCGCCGCCAGCTATCAGGGTGAACAAGCTTCGCGCTATTCCTCACTCAAGCTGGAAGGCCTGCGCCAAGCGCCTGTCCACTTGGCCGTGTTTGCCGACACTGAAACCGCCATCGGCCATGGGCTCGGAAGGCAGACTATGCCCGGCACGCTTACCTGGTCCGTCGTGATGGCGATTCACACTCTCTGGCTCGCCGCCCGCGCCGAAGGCCTGGGGATGGGCTGGGTGTCGATTCTCGACCCTGATCCCCTCAATCGCCTGCTCGACGTGCCCCCGCAGTGGACCCCCATCGCCTATCTCTGCCTCGGTTGGCCGCAAAGCGCCAGCGAAACCCCGTTGCTCGAAGAGGCCGGCTGGGAGCAGCGCGTGCCCTCTGAAGGATTGGTGCTTGACCGATAGCCCGATCCGGTATCCTTGAAGCGATGCAGGATTTTGAAAAGCTGGGCATATTCTACCTGGGGCGCGAGAGCAAGCAGCCTGATAACTTGCTCCTCTACGACTCGAAAGATCTGGTAACTCACGCGGTCTGCGTCGGTATGACCGGCTCCGGCAAGACCGGCCTGTGCCTCAGCCTGCTGGAGGAAGCGGCGATCGACGGCATTCCCGCCTTGATGATCGACCCGAAGGGCGATCTCGGCAACCTGCTGCTGCAATTTCCAAACTTGAGCGCCGAAGAGTTTGCTCCCTGGGTGAACGAAGAAGACGCTAAGCAACAGGGCCTAACGCGCGAGACCTTCGCGCAGCAACAGGCCGACCTCTGGAAGGACGGCCTGGCGAAATGGGGACAATCTGGCGAGCGCATCAAGAAGTTGCTCTCCACGGTGGACATGGCGATCTATACGCCGGGTTCCAACGCCGGCATCCCGCTCAGTATCATCAAGTCATTCGCGCCGCCCGATAACGACGACCGCGAAGCCATTCGCGACCGCGTCACCACCACGGCCACCGCCCTCCTGGGCTTGTTAGAAATCGATGCCGACCCCGTCAAAAGCCGGGAGCATATCCTGCTCAGCCAAATCCTCGGCCGTGCCTGGGCCGACGGCCGTAGCCTCGATCTCGACGGCATCATCCACGACATTCAGCAGCCCGCCTTTCAGAAGATCGGCGTCATGGACCTGGAGAGTTTTTTTCCTGCCAAGGAACGCTTTGAACTTGCCACGGCGCTCAATAATTTACTCGCCTCGCCAGGCTTTGAGGCGTGGATGGAAGGTGAACCACTCGATATCCAGAATCTGCTCTATACGCCGCAAGGCAAGCCGCGCATGTCAGTAATTTCCGTGGCGCACCTGAGCGATAGCGAGCGGATGTTCTTTGTCTCATTGTTACTCAACGAGTTTCTCGCCTGGACCCGTAAGCAAGCCGGCACCACCAGTCTGCGCGCCATTCTCTATATGGACGAGATCTTCGGCTACTTTCCTCCGGTCGCCAATCCGCCCTCCAAGAAGCCGCTGCTCACGTTGCTCAAACAAGCGCGCGCCTACGGTGTGGGCGTCGTGCTCGCCACGCAAAATCCAGTCGACCTCGACTACAAGGGCTTAGGCAACACCGGCACCTGGTTCATTGGCCGTTTGCAGACCGAGCGAGACAAAAATCGGCTACTGGAAGGCTTAGAGAGTGCCTCCGCCGAGGGTGGCAAAGGCTTCAACCGCGCCGAAATGGACCAGTTACTCTCGAGCCTCGGAAAGCGCGTCTTCCTGATGAATAATGTCCACGAGACGACGCCCGTGGTTTTTGAAAGTCGCTGGGCCTTGAGTTACTTGTGTGGACCTTTAACCCGGACGCAAATCCAAACCCTTATGAAGGAGCGCAAGGCCGCTGCTCCCCCCGTCGCGGCCACCAAGAGCACTCCCGCCGGAGGCGCGCGGCCGGTATTGCCGCCCGAGATTCCGCAGTACTTCATGCCTTCCGCCGCTAGTAACCCGAGTTACCATCCCCGGCTCTATGCGGCGGCCAGTATCCGCTTTAGCGATAAGCGGCTCGAAGACGACTACTTGCGTGAAGTATCTTACCTGGTGCCGATCGACGACGACGCCAATCCCGTAAATTGGGAAAAGGCCTACTCGGTCGACACCAGCCCTGATGACTTAGAGGCCTCGCCAGCCGAAGCCGGAACCTTCGCGGACTTACCGCCCGCCGCCGCGGTCATCAAGAATTATGCGAGATGGCAGAAGGACTTTTCCAATTGGATCTTCGGCGCTGAACAACTTACCCTCTTCCTCAGCACTACTTCCGGTGCAGTTTCGGAGCCCGGCGAGTCCGAGGCTAAGTTCCGCATTCGCATCGGCCAAACTCTGCGGGAGAGCCGCGACGCCGGGGTGGAAGCGATTCGCGCCAAGTATGCGAGTAAGTGCCAAACCTTGCAGGATCGCCTTTTGCGTGCCCAGCAGGCCGAAGCCCGAGAGAAGGAACAATCGCAAGGGCAGTGGTTGGGCACCGCCGTCACCATTGGTTCCAGCGTCTTTGGGGCCTTGTTCGGCGGCGGGCGTCGCTCCACCACCGAAAAGGCCGTGGCTGCCGCCGGCAAGGCCATCGGCAGTCTAAGCCGGGCCCGCAAAGAGTCTGGCGACGTGGGGCGCGCGGAAGATACCGTGGAAGCCGTCAACGAGCAAATCAAAGAACTGGAGGCCGAGGTGCAGTCACAAATCGATCAGATTCCGGCCACTGGCCAGGGCGAAGTGTTAGATACTCTTGACCTCAAAGCCAAGAAGACTGGAATCACTCTTAAGTTAGTGGCACTGTCCTGGAGCCCCGAATGAAGCGACGTGACTTTCTCTTTGCGCCGGCGCTCTTACTCGGCGCTGACCGGCCCCGCTTAGAACAAGGCCTTCAAATCGGTGACTTCACCCCCGGCCATGCCACCATCTGGACCCGATCCACCAACCCTGGAAGAATGTCGGTCTCCTGGCAAACCAGCGAGCGCGGCGTCGTCCATCGGGTTACCGGGCCGGCGCTCACCGCCGCTACTGACTTCACGGGCCGCATCAACCTCGCGGGCCTGCCCGCCGGGCAGACGGTACTAGTTAAGGTGCAGGTGGATGACAGCGAGCCAGTGGCGGGACAATTCCAGACGCCCGCCAAAAAACTGGATCGCCTGCGCATCGCCTGGGGTGGCGATACCGTCGGCCAAGGTTGGGGCATCAACGAAGAGTTCGGCGGCATGAAGATCTACGAGAGTATGCGCCGACGTCAGCCCGATTTCTTCATTCACAGTGGCGACACCATCTATGCCGACGGCCCAGTGCCGCGCGAAATGAAACTCAAGGACGGCCGCGTTTGGCGCAACGTGGTGACTGAAGCCAAAAGCAAAGTCGCCGAGTCGCTCGACGAGTTCCGCGGCGCCTATCGTTATAACTTGCTGGACAAGAATATGGGGCGCTTCAATGCGGAGGTGCCCCAGTTATGGCAGTGGGACGACCACGAGGTGATGAATAACTGGTCGCCCAGCAAGAGCGTCGCCGACAACGCCCAATATAAAGAGAAAAGTGTGCCACTTCTGGTTCAGCGAGGCAAGCAGGCTTTCCTCGAATATAGCCCTATGCGTTTCAATCGCGACGAAGCCGGCCGCGTCTACCGCCAGATCTCTTACGGACCGCTGGTGGATGTCTTTATGCTCGACATGCGCACGTACCGCGGGCCCAACACGTCCAACTTACAAGGCTCCGAATCGCCCGATACCAGTTACCTGGGCCAGGCGCAACGCCGTTGGCTAAAACGCGCGCTGAAGTCCTCCCGCGCCTTGTTCAAGATCATTGCCGCTGACATGCCCATCGGCTTAAACGTCGGTGATGGCCAGGATGGCAATTTGCCGCGTTGGGAAGCCTCGGCGAATGGCAATCCCGGCCCACCCAAGGGCAGAGAACTCGAAATTGCCGATCTGCTGCGCTTCATGCAGCGCGAGAAGATCCGCAACACCATCTGGATCACCGCCGACGTCCACTACTGCGCGGCGCATGAATATCAGCCCACTCCCGGTGGCTTCCAGGACTTCGATCCCTTCTGGGAGTTTGTCGGCGGTCCCCTCAATGCCGGTTCATTTGGTCCCGGTGAGCTCGACTCCACCTTTGGCCCGCGCGTCGATTTCTACAAGTGTCCACCGAAAGATCGAATGGCTTGCGGACCCGATGATGGCTACCAATTCTTCGGCGAAATCAATGTCGATGCCGCTGCCCGCACCCTGGCCGTGGACTTCCACGACTTGCATGGCACGAGCATCTATCATAAGGTCCTAACGGCGGTGTAATGCGGCTAATACCTTTCTTGGCGTTCAGTCTTTGGGCGGCGGAGGATGTCGATTTCTTCGAGCGCAAGGTGCGGCCGGTCCTGGTGGCTCACTGTCAAAGCTGCCACGGCTCCGAAAAGCAATTTGCCGCCCTCCGGCTCGATAGCCGGGACGCCCTGCTCAAGGGCGGCCTCCATGGGCCGGCAGCCGTGCCGGGTCAACCGGAATCCAGCCTCTTCATCAAAGCCATCAAGCATCTGGGCCCGAAGATGCCGATGGGGAGTAAGTTGGCCGATGGCGAAATTGTCGCGCTCGAAGAGTGGGTGCGCACCGGCATGGTCTGGCCTGCTGAAGGCAAGCCCGCGGAGGCAGGCTTCTATGAGAAGTTACTCAAAGAACACTGGTCCTATCAGCCCGTACGCAAGACGGCGATCCCTTCTGGTAAATCAGCGAATCCAATCGATCGCTTTCTGAATGCGTCGCTGAAGGCGAGCTGGCTGACCATGGCGAAGCCCGCCGAGAAGCGAGTGCTGGCCCGTCGCGCGGCTTACGTCATTACCGGTCTGCCACCCTCGCCAAGCTTGCTGGAGAAATTCTTAAACGATCACCGCCCTCAAGCGTACCCAGCCTACGTTGATGAGTTACTGGCATCTCCCCGCTACGGCGAGCGTTGGGCCCGCCATTGGATGGACGTGGTGCGCTATGCCGAAACTTACGGCTATGAATGGAACTATGAAATCCAGGGTGCTTGGCGTTACCGCGACTATCTGATCCGCGCCTTCAATTTAGACTTACCCTATAACCAATTCGTGCGCGAGCACGTGGCCGGTGACCTGCTGACGATTCCTCGTATGCTGGAGGGCCGGAACGAGTCAATTCTCGCAACGGCGTTCTACCGTCTCGGCGAGATGGGCCACGACAATTGCGATCAATTTCGTGAGTTGCGCACCGACGTCGTCGATAATCAGATCGACACGCTTACCAAAGCCTTCCAAGGCGTCACAGTCTCCTGCGCGCGCTGCCACGACCATAAGATTGACCCGATCCCCACCGAAGACTACTACGCTCTCTACGGAATTCTAAATAGCTCGCGCCCCGTTGCCCGAACGCTTGAGCCGACACGCTCGCCAGGTAACGAAATCCCCGCTCTCAAAGCCAAGATTCGTAGCGAACTGGCCAGCGCATGGTTAAAGGATTCCGAGCACTTCGCCGCCGAACTCAAGGCCGCTCTCGCCGCCCGCCAGGATGCTCCCAATGCGGCGACGCTCGCCACTGGGCTTGATCCTCTCCGCGTCGAAAGATGGCGCAATTTACTCGACCGCGACAAGGTAGATCTATCCGATCCGCTTTCCGTCTTCACTCAAGCCGGTGTGGACTATGCCAAAGAGGCTTCCGAGCGCGAAGCCTTCAATCGTGACAAGTTTGTTACCGCGGCAGATTTTTCGCGTGGCATCCCCGCCGGTTGGAGCGTCGACGGCCTGGGCCTCCAAGCCGGTACTACTCTCGCGGGAGAGTTTGCCGTCGCCACGGAAGGCTCCGAAGCCGTAGGAGGCATCTATCAAGCCGGTTTATTCACTAACCTGATTACTGACCGTTGGAACGGAACGCTTCGCTCCCCTCTCTTGTCGTCAAACAAGAAGTACGTCAGTTTTCAGTTACTCGGCGGTAAGTTTGCCGCGCGCCGTTCGATTGTCGATAACTGCGTCATTGGGGAAGGGAACGACTTACTCGATCACCGCGACCTGCGCTGGGAACGCATCGCCACGAAGGAGGCCAAGAAGTTTCCGGTCTATCTCGAGCTCAACACCAAGAGCGATAACCCGCGCCTGCCAGAACGGCCCGGCAAGTTCAAGGCGGCCGCTGACGAAGGGCCCCGGTCTTTCTTTGGTGTCACCCGCGTTGTCTATCACGATGAGGAGTCTTCTCCTAAGCAGACTCTTGGGCACTTACGATCCTTATTGCAATCTCCAAGCGTCGCGCAGTTCGCCGCTGAGGCGCGCGCCAGCCTGCAGGCGTGGCGAATTGGCCAAGCGACCGGTGACCAAGTAACTTGGCTAAATTGGCTGCTCGAACAGCGTGTACTGGTAAACTCCCGGAATCTCAGCCCGGAGTTGCGTAGCCTCACTGATCGTTACCGCCAGGCGGAGATGGCTCTTGCCACCCCTACTGTGGTCGCCAGCATGGGCGACTTCGACCCCGGCTCCGATCACCCCATCTTTCTGGCCGGATCAGCCATCAACCCCGGGCCCATTGTGCCGCGGCATTTCTTAACTTTGATGCCCGAAAAACTGAAAGCCGTGGGACGCCAAGGCAGCGGACGGCGCGAAATGGCCGAGGCCATGGCCAGCGCAGACAATCCCCTAACGGCGCGGCTGATGGTGAATCGCATCTGGCACTACACCTTTGGCCGCGGGCTAGTCTCGAGCCCCGATGATTTCGGCCGCAACGGCGCCACGCCGTCTCATCCCGAGTTACTCGACTATTTAGCCGGTGAATATGTCACACAAGGCTGGTCTACAAAGCGAATGCTGCGTTCCTTCCTAACTTCGGAAGCTTTCCAGCAAGCGAGTGTTGCTGACTCTGCTGCCAAGGTGCGCGACCCGCTCAACGCCTTGCTCCATCACTACCCGGTGCGAAGGCTCGAAGCCGAGGCCGTTC
>JAYVUQ010000646.1:0-13052 GCA_043787785.1 Bryobacteraceae bacterium | reverse complement strand
GAGCCGGTTTCGCATGAGGAAATTCGCGGGGCCGTTCTGGGCGTCGAAGTAGGGTACGGGATAGCGAAACTGCGCTTCGCTTTGGAAAAAGCTGTAAGTGCAGAGATAGAGATCGAGGTTGCCATCGCGATCATAATCAGCGGCGGCCATACCGGTGAAGGCTCCTTGGGGAGGGTGGGCGAAGCGGAAGGCGTCGGGGGCGAGGGTGAAGCGGCCTTGGCCGTCGTTTAGATAGAGCACGGGGCCAGCGCCGCGGAGAACAACTAAGTCCTGCCGACCGAGATTGCGGAGGTCGAGGAAGAGGGCGCTGGCTGAGTCGTCGAGTAAGTCGACTCCGGCGGCGGCGGAGAACTCTTCTAGTTTTTGGTTTCGCCAACGGAAGAGACGATTGGGCAAGCCGGCGGGCTGACAAACGTAGATTTCGTCGAGTCCGTCGCCATCGATGTCGCCCACGGCCAGGCCTTGGTTGCCATAGATATCGATGCCGGTAGATGGATCAAGGCGGGCGAGCCAGTAGGGAGTGCCCTTGGAGAGTTGGTCGTGGTTGAGCACCGTACCTGTAATGTCAGCGAAGCGGCCATCCTGGCGCGGGGGGTAGGTGGGCATGGCGGGGTCGCCGGGAAATTCGTCATGGCCACTTTCGAGGAGACCGGCGTAGGCGAAGTGGGGCGGATCGTTCTTGTAGTGGACGGTGTCCGCCGCCTCGGCGAGCAGTGACGAAAATAGCGGCAGGGCGAGTAAGTCGCGTCGCTTCATTGCATGCCCGCCTTGGGCGTACCAAGTAACTGTTGATGCCGGGCGCGCTCCTGCGCCGCTCTGGCGGGCTGCCCCAGGCGATCGTATACCCGGGCCAAGCGGTAGTGAATTTCAGGGACCTTGCTATTGATAGCAGCACTGGCTTCATAAGCGAGGGCGGCCGCGGGAAAGGCGCGTTCGCGCTCGAGTAATTGGCCGAGTTCGAAAGAGAATTCCCAGATGCTGGGATCGCGGCGAATCGCTTCCAGTAACAGGGGCTTGGTTTCTGAATCGGGTGCACCGGCGGCCTGCAATGCGCGGGCGTAAACGTAAGGGGGAAAGCCATTGTCTAGTTCCTGCTGATGCCACGCTTCGGCACGGGCGCGAATTTCAAGCACTTGGTTCGGCAGTTGATCGATCATTTTGGCCAGGAAGATGTAGGGCTGCGGCATTACTGGATCCAGTTGAATGACGCGCAGAAAGCGAGCCCCGGCGTCGACGAAACGGCGCTGGGAATAGTAGGCTACGCCGAGGGCCAACTCAATGGCCGCGCTCCTGTCGAACTTGCGCTGGGCCTGCTCCAGAAAAGTGGCCGCCTCGGTAAACTTACCCAGGCGCAGCAGTAACTGGCCGAGTTCAGCATGGGCGGTTTCGTCGTAGGGTAGTTGCGCCACCACGGCTCGTTGCTGGGCGATGGCTTCGGCAGCGCCACCGACGGCCTCGGCGGCGCGCGACAACAGCCGGCGCACCTCGGGCCGATCCTGCCGGGCTAATGCGACCCGGCCTAGCCGGGAGGCTTGTGGCCATTCTTGCAACTCCGCATGTAGTAAGGCGGCGCGGAGGGGCGCAGCAGGGTCGGAGTGAGGAGACTGAGCATAGCGGCCTTCCCACTGGGCAGCTAATTGCCGCTGACCGGATTGTGCGTAATAGAGGGCCAACCGATGTTGGACGATGGGAATGCCAGCGCCGGTGCGTTCGGCCTGACGAGCGGCGAGTTGGGCGGGTTGCGCCAGCTTCAGTTGTAAGTAAACGCGAGCGAGCAGAGCGCTAGCCGCCCCATCCCGGCGTGACTCGAGGATCTGGCGGGCTTCGGTGAGGCGCCCGGCATCGAAGGCCGCCTGGGCGAGATCATTTTGCGCGAAAGCCAGCAAGGGCATGACAAGAAAAACGGCCACTTTGCCCAGCATACTGCATGCGGGAACAAAGTGGCCGTTTGAGGACAAGGCGACGCTTAGAACATGAAGCGCAGCGCGAACTGTGTGCGGCGCTGCGTGCCGTCTTGCGTGCCGAAGATGCGCCCAAAGTTCGGGTCGCCTTGGATGCGGTTCGGCCCGCCAAACTGAGGGGTATTCGTCAAGTTAAACGCTTCCGCGCGGAACTGGATTTTGAAGCGCTCAGTGAGGTTGACAGCCTTAAACAAGGAGAGATCCATGTTGGATTGGCCCGGCAGACGATTGGTTTGTAGACCCAGGCTACCGGGTGTGCCCACCGTCGGCTTGACGAGGTTGGCGATGTCGAACCATTGGTTCGGCGTACGGCCGCCGGACGGTGCGGCGTCGGATTCCTTACCAGGGACCGCATCGGGTTGGCAGTTGTTGAAAGTGCCAACGCACTGGTTGGTGCCTAGGGTATAAGGAGCGCCGGTGCGAATGGTAAGAATCCCATTCACCTGCCAGCCGCCCAGCAGGGCATTCGCCGCCCTATTGTCGATGCCGAACTTCTTGCCCTTGCCAAACGGCAGGTCATACAGGAAGCTCGCCGTCGTGCTGTGGCGGATATCCCAACCGGCATCGGCGTAGGCCGCCGAGAAGTTGCGGGCGTTTTTGGGACCGTTGCCAGCTGACCCGCTGAGCGTGGTGCCGGAGGTAGCCAAGGCGTGGCCCCAGGTGTAGGCGACCAGGTACTGCAGGCCGCTCGAGTAGCGTTTTTCAAACTTCGCGGTAAGACCGGCGTAGTTACCGTAACCGAAGGTGGTGGTATTGTTAACGCCACCAATATTCGGGACAGGCCGCAAAGCCTGAGTATTCAGGTTGGGTAGTGGATTGACATAGAAGGCGTTCGGATCGGAGAAGTGCAACTGGTGCGCTTGATGGTTACCGACGTAAGCCAATTCAAAGGCATTGCCTGCGCCGAATTCGCGTTGCAGGGAGAAGTTCCACTTATGCACGAGGGGATTGCGGAAGTTCTGCGCGACGCTACGGAAATTCACCGGCGCGTTGAGCGAGAAGATGTTTACGGGGAAGCCGCCACTGACACCGGCGTTGGTGTTGAAAAACGGATTCGGTTCAAAAACACCGACACTTGGCGGACGCGCCAACGTGGTGGTTTGGTTGAAGGGGACGCCTTCACCGCGATTCGGGTTGCCGCCTTGATTCTCTTCGCCGCCGTAGAAGATGCCGTACCCGGCGCGAACCACAGTCTTCGGAGTGAGAGTGTAAGCGAAACCGATGCGAGGAGCGATACTCGACTTGTCCCACTTGATTAACGTGTCGCTTACTTCGCCGCGCGAAACCTTAACGTTGGCGAAGTCAGTAGCAAAGTTGGGGGGCAGAGGAGCGTTCTGGTCCTTGCCCTTCGGAATGAAGAGCGTGAGCTTGTCGAAGTCGAAATTAGCTTGGCGACCGAACTTCTCACCGATCGGGGAGAAGATCTCATAGCGGACACCGTAATTAATGGTGAACCGACTATTTACCTTCCAATCGTCCTGAGCGTAAAAGGCCCAGGCTGATTTCTGCGAAGAGATGAAGTTGGTGGTTGACAACTGACCTTGCGTAACGCGGCCGAGTAAGAACGAGGCATAGCCGTCACCGGTAAGGTTGGCCAGATTGTCCGTGCCATTGGGGAACGAGGTCTCATTGCGACTAAAGTTCCAATTGCCATGGGGGCTGGGGAACTGAAAGAAGGGGAACTTGATGGGACGGAACTCACCACCGAAACGGATGGAATGGCCCTTCTTCTGAATGGAAAGATTCTGGATAAAATCCCAGACGTTGTTATATTCCTTCGAGGGCAGCCAATCCGAAGCGCCGAACCCGCTATAACGGTCGATGTTGGTGGAGGGCAACCCGCCATTCAGCGGGCCGGTGGGGTTGTAACCACCAATGCCAAAGGCTTTGAATTGGTCGACGTCGGGCAGAGCTTGCGTGCGGGCCGTAACCAGGCGCGAGAAGGCCACTCGGGTTTCGCTGATCACCGTGGGCGACCAAGTGCGCGTGTAGGAGAGCATGGCGTTGCGAGCCAAGGTCTGCTCGATGTTGGAGGCAAAGTAGGTGCCATCGAGCGCACCGGGCAACGGTTGGCCGTTCACCTGATTGCGCTCGGACCAGCTAACGCTGCCGAAGATGTTGTCCTTGTCGCTTAACCGATGGTCCAGGCGAATATCGAACTGCTTCACACCTTGGGTGCCGGAAGTAGTAGTGAAGAAGTTCCGCAGGGGGATGCCTGGGCCAACGACCTGATTCGGCGCGGGGAACAGATCGGCCATTTTCTTCGCCGCCGGATCAAGCCGCGAGGCGGGAATCGTGTTATTCGGGAACGGTTGGCGAATCAGGCCGCTGGTTCCATTGGGGTACAGGCCCGTGGTCTGGGTGGTGGGGTCGTAGATCGCGCCTTCGCGTGCGGAGACGCCCAGCGCGTTAGCGATATTGCGATTCACCCCGAGTAGTTCGGAGAAGTTACCGGTGCGCATCGCCGCTGACGGAATATCGAAAAAAGCCGAGGTACCCAGGCCGGGGACGGCACCGCCGGTTGAGCGGATCTCGGTGCCTTGATAATCGGCAAACCAAAAGGTGCGGTTCTTAATGGCCGGGCCACCCACGGCCGCGCCGAATTGATTCTGCTTGAAAGGGCCACGCTTCACGCCGGCACGGTTGTTCTCCCATCGATTGGCGTTGGCCTTGTCGTTCTGCAAGTACTCGAACAGTGAGCCATGGAGTTGGTTGGTGCCGCTCTTGATGGTGACGTTGACGACGCCGCCGGCGCCGCGACCGTATTCGGCGTTGTAGCCGTTGGTCATGACGCGCATTTCGCCGATGGCTTCCACCGACGGTCCGATGACGAAGGAGGTCTGGTTCAAGAAGTCGATGACGTTGACGTTGTTGTCGACGCCGTTCAGGAGAAAGTTATTCTGGCCATTCGAGCGCACGCCGTTGGCCGAGAAGCCGCCACCGGTGGAGTCGCGAGCACCAGGCTCATTGGGCACCACGCCGGGAGAGAGGCGAGCCAAGTAGGCGAAGTTACGAACGCCGCCGAGAGGCAGTTCGCTGACCTGCTTGGCGTCAACGCTGGCGCCGATGATGGTGGACTCAGTTTGCAGCACTGCGACCTCACCGGTGACTTCGATATTGGTGGCCACGTCTCCGACTTGCAACTGGACGTCAACGCCGGTGCGGTCGCCAGCGGTGAGAGGAATATTGCGACGGGTGCTTTTCTTAAAGCCGGGGGCTTCCACGGTGACCGAATAGATGCCGGGCTTTAACGCCGGGCGGGCGTACTCGCCTCCGCCGGTGGTGACCACATCATACTTGAGCCCAGTGGCATCTTCGGTGATGGTGACTTTCGCGCTGGGGATGCCGGCGCCGGCAGGATCGGAGACGGTGCCGACGAGAGTGGCTAAATCGCGCTGGGCGAACGCATTGAGCGCAAGCAACAGCACGGGTAGGAGGATACGCAACAGAGCGGATGGTTTCATGACTTTGACCCCAAAAAAGAAATACAGCTTTTTGAACGATATCACTACTCGTCAAAAGCTGCAATGATGTATTCATTAAAATTCACCCTATGCGCGCTTTGCATTACTTAATGGTACTGATTCCGACGGTGTCGCTGGCGGAGCGGGAGGCGATGCATTTTGTGGACGTGGCCCGTGACCTCGGAATTCAACAGAAAAACGTGTTTGGCGGGGACAATCGTAAGGATTTCATCCTCGAAACGACCGGAAACGGGGTAGCGGTGCTCGATCTCGACGGCGATGGCCGTGACGATATCTTGCTGCTGAATGGCACGCGGTTGCCCCCTTATGCGGGCGGACCCAACGTCCCGGCGCTCTACCGAAATGAGGGTTCTGGGAAATTTACATTGTTAACGGGGACGGGTTTGAATGTGGAGGGCTGGGCGCAGGGAGTGTGCGCGGGTGACGTGGACAACGACGGTCGGACGGACTTGCTGCTGACCTACTACGGCCACAACCGGCTGTATCAAAATCAAGGCGGGGGCCGCTTTGTGGACATCACCGCCAAAGCCAACCTTCCGACCACTGGCATTCGCTTCGGCTCCGGCTGCACCTTCCTCGACTATGACCGCGATGGCCGGCTCGACCTGTTCGCCGCCAACTACGTTAAGCTCGATCTCGCTACTACGCCCAAGCCGGGCCAGGGGAAATACTGCGTCTGGAAAGAGATCCCCGTGATGTGTGGTCCCCGCGGGCTGCCGCTCGCCGCCAACGTCCTCTATCATCAGGAGCCCGACGGCAGGTTCCGCGACGTGTCGTTGACGGCGGGCATCTTGAAGCCGGGTGGCCGCTATGCGCTGCAAGCCGTCAGCGCCGATTTCGACAACGACGGCTGGCCTGACCTGTACGTGGCCTGCGACATGACCCCCAGCCTGCTTTTCCGGAATCTGGGCAACGGCACCTTTGAGGAACGCGGCGAGGCAGCGGGCGTGGCCTTCAACGCGGACGGCCGCTTGCAAGCCGGCATGGGGGTGACCGTCGCCGACTTTAACCACGACGGCTTTCTCGATCTCGCCAAAACCAATTTTTCGGGCGACCTCACTTCGCTCTTCCTTAACGAAGACGGCAAGTTCTTTACCGATGTCTCGGCCCAGGCCGGACTTGGTGCGCGCCAGTTGCTGGGCTGGGGAATCGCTTTCGCCGACTTCGACGACGATGGCCATCCCGACCTGCTGACCGTGAACGGCCACGTCTATCCGGAAGTGGAAGGCGCACCGGTCGGCGATCATTACCGGCAAGAGACGCTGCTCTTTCGAAATCTGGGCAGCGGCAAGTTCAGCGACCTGACGGCCACGGGCGGCCCGGCCTTGCAGACACCTCGCATCTCTCGCGGGCTCGCCGTGGGCGACCTGGATGAGGACGGGCGGCCCGAAGCCGTGATTTTGAACATGAACGATTTGCCGTCCGTGCTCAAGAACACCGCGCCGGGCGGCCACTTCCTGAACTTGCGGTTGACGGGCACGAAGAGCAATCGTTCGGCGATTGGCGCGCGCGTCACATTACGAGCCGCGGGGAACCAGCAGACCAGTGAGGTGATGAGCGGCGCGAGCTTTTACTCGCAAAACTCCTTAACGCTGCACTTTGGGCTTGGCGCGGCCAAGCAGGCGGAAACGGTTACCGTTCGCTGGCCCAGCGGCAAGTTGGATACGTGGAAGGACCTCTCCGCCGATGCGGTGTGCCAACTTACCGAAGGGCGGGCCGCGCCGGTGTGCCAAGCTTATTTCAAATGATGCTCTGCGCCCTTCTGATGCTGGCCCAAATCACCAAGCCCCCCGAGTTTGAAGAACCGGCCAAATTTGAGACCAGCCCGGCCGCCAGCACCGTGGATGGCTCCTCGCATGTGGCGGCCGAGAGAGCGGTGGTGAACCAGGAGTTACTCACCATCCTGCGCCGATTACCCGGGTATGGCGAAGGCGTGCGCCTGATAGAAAGCCAGATGCCTGGCGCCGCGCAAACCCATTTCGAAGCGAGGCGGCAAGCATTGGGAGTAGCGGTGACGCTGTTTCTGGCCGGCAAAGCTGAGGCGAGCGCCGATTTACTCTGCCAGTTGGCCAACCATAAACCAGCCAGCTCTGGTTTATTACCCATCATGGGCGAAACGGTAGGAGTGGCCCAGGTATTTGCGGGCCGCATGTTACTAGCTATTCGGAAATTGGCGCGACCGGAAACTGCGGAAGGCGAGTATTATCTGGCCCGGGCGTTGTTGAAGCAGGAGCCGTCACAAGTGCTGGAGGCGCGGCGGCATTTAGCGAAGTCGGCAATGCTGGATCCGAAGTCGACGCAAGCTTTGCTCGAGACGGCGAGACAGGCCACAGAGCGCGCGGAGGCGATGGCGGCGCTGGAAGAGGCACTACGGCGCGATGACGGGCTACCAGTGGCTCATTACCGCTTGGCGCAGCTGTATCGGGCCGCCGGGCAAACGGTTCGCAGCGAGCAGCATTTGCAGCGATTTGAAGCGCTACGGGGCAAATAGTTGTGTTAGGCTGAAAAGAGTCTGAAATTTCAGATTCTTTTTGACGAAAGAGCGTTTTGATGCACGGCATTTTTCCCATTCTCAACACCACCTTCCACCCGGATGGCTCGCTCGACCTTGAGAGCCAACTCCGGCTGGTGGATTATCTCCTTGAGACCGGAGCGCATGGGCTAGGCCTGTTTGGCAACGCGAGCGAGGGCTACGCACTCGGCGAAGACGAACGGCGCACCCTGTTGGTAGCCATCGCCGCGCGGGTGAATGGGCGCGTTCCGCTGGTAGTCTCCACGGGAGCCACCGGCACTGACCTCGCCATCCGCGCTAGCCAAACCGCCCAGGATCTGGGTGCCAGTGCCCTCATGATTCTTCCGCCCTACTTCCTCAAGCCCGGCACCGACGGCCTGATGTTCTACTTCGAGGCCATCTCGAAGGCCATCGGCATTCCGATTATGGTGCAGGATGCGCCACTGATGTCGCTGGTGCCGATGCCCGCTCCGCTGCTGGCCCGGATGGCCCGCGAAATCGAGCATGTGTCGCTGGTGAAGGTGGAGGCCCCCCCCACGGCTAGCAAGTTCACCCAGATCCTCGAATCTAAGCCGCCCGTGACGCTGTTTGGCGGCTTGAATGGCAACTTCCTGATCGAAGAATACGACCGTGGTTCGCGCGGAGTGATGCCGGGGTCCGATATGATTCCAGAGTTCGTCCGTCTCTGGAACTTACTCGAAGCCGGTAGTCGGGAGAAAGCTTGGACGCTCTTCGTTCACTTACTTCCGCTCATTCGTTTTGAGCTACAACCCGGCCTGGGCGTCTCCGCCATGAAGCACAACCTGGTGGCGAAGGGCATCATCACGAATGCGCGCGTGCGCCACCCCACCTCCGAAGTGGACGGCGTGGGCCTGGCCGAGCTCGCGTTCCTGCGAGAGTGGATCGCGAGATTGTATTGAATCAGGTTCGCTGGTACATCGCCGGACTACTTTTTCTGTCGTCGCTGATTAACTATGTCGACCGGCAGGTACTCTCCGTCGTTGCGCCGGTACTTACGAAGGAGCTCGATATCTCACCTATCGGCTACGCCAACATCCTGCAAGCATTCTTAATTCCGTACACCCTGATGTACATCGGCTCCGGATTTCTGGTGGACCGTTGGGGAGCCAAGAAAGCCTTGGCCATTTTTATGGTCTGGTGGTCCACGGCCAATATGCTGCACGGGTTTGCCCGGGGAGCTCTGAGCCTGGCCTTCTTCCGGGGCCTGCTGGGTATAGGTGAGCCCGGAAACTTCATGGCCGGGTTCCGCGCCATCTCCGAATGGTACCCCCCGAAAGAGAAGGCCTTGGTAAATGGCTTGCTCAACAGCGGCGCCGCCGTGGGAGCCATTCTGGCTCCGCCCCTCGTCGTGTGGCTCTCCGCCAGTTACGGTTGGCGCATGGCCTTCGTCGCGACCGGAGCCTGCGGCTTCCTCTGGCTGATCGCCTGGCTGTGGATCGTTCCTCCCTCGTCGCCGGTCGTCGACACCACGCCCAAAGAACCTTGGCTCAAGTTACTCGCCCAACGCGATACCTGGTCCTTATTACTACCTCGTTTCGTCTCCGACCCGGTTTGGTGGTTCTACTTACTCTGGCTTCCCAAGTACTTGGTCGACCAGCGAGGATTCACGATGCGCGACATCGGCCTGCTCGGCTGGATGCCCTACTTGGCCGCGGACCTCGGCGCGCTGGCCGGCGGCGCCTGGTCCGGCAGGTTAGTGAAGCGCGGCCTGCCCGTCGTTCGCGCGCGCGCCCTCGGCATGTGGCCTTTCGCACTTTTGATGCCGTTCAGCCTGCTGATTCCCAGCGCTTCAACGGGCGTCGCCCTCGCCATCATCTGCGTGGTCGCCTTTGGCCACATGGCCTGGAAAACAAATCTGCAAACCGTCACCAATGATATATTTCCCTTGCGGGTGGTTGGCTCAGTTTCGGGCATTATCGCCTTCGGTAGCGGGTTGGGCGGCTCACTATTCACCAGCCTCACGGGGTGGATGGCGCAGAACGTCTCCTACGACGCCATCTTCTATGTGATGGGCTTTCTGCACCCGCTCGCTTATCTCATCTTTCGGTGGCTGCAACAGCGGCGTTTGCGCAATGAGTGACAATACTAAAGAGAGTAGGTAATCAGCGAACGTGACTGCCCTTCCCCCCATCAAGCAGGCCCTGCCACGGATCAAGCAAGAGCGTGCCATGGACATCGTCCATGAGGCCCTGCGCCAAGCCATTCTCAGCAGCTCGCTCCGCCCGGGCGAGCGACTCAACCCCGGCGAACTCGCCGCGCAATTAGGTGTTAGTCTAATGCCGGTTCGCCACGCGATTCAGTTACTAGCCGCCGAGGGCCTGGTTGAAGTCCGACCTCGCAGTGGGACATTTGTGGCCAGCGTCTCTGCCAGCGAGGTCCGCGAGACCTCGGAGATTCGTTGTGCGCTTGAATGTCTGGCAATGGAAAAAGCCGTGCACATACTCTCTGCCAGTGATCTCGCCGAGATACGCCGGCTGCGGGACTCGATGACGAAGCCGCCGCGCGACGACGCTGGCCGCCGGAAGCATGAACAGGACAACGCTGCGTTTCACCTTTTGTTTATTCAGGCCGCTGGCAACGCTAAGTTACTCGAAATGTATGCCGGGTTACGCGCCCATATTCAGATTGCCGGCATCCACGCCGGAGACCACGATTGGCGGTCGCGGCTGGCTAAGGAAGCCGCCGAGCACCAGGCCATCGTCGAAGCCGTGGAAGCGCGCGACGTCGTTCGTGCCGTCGATGCAATGCGCCGCCACATTACCCGGTCCTGCGACAGCCTGGCGCAAGCAGTAGAGACAAAAAATGGCCGCGCGGATTGAGCACGTAACCGCGATTCCCGTTTCTGTGGCGCGCGACCGGGATGCGGCCCGCGGCACCGCCGGGTCGCCCACGGAACTCGGTGCCCGCGCCGGGTCTTATCAGTGGTCAAAGACGGTCGCCACGGTCTACTCGGATCGTCTCGAAACCACCCTGGTGAAGGTGGTGCTCGACAACGGACTCGTCGGTTGGGGGGAAGCGCAAGCGCCCGTACTGCCGCGAGTTTCGGCCGTCATCATCGAGGACTTACTCGCGGGCGTACTTACTGGTGAACCGTTCGATGGCACCCGCGCGCGCATCGAAGAGCTCTGGTGGCGCATGTACCAAACCATGCGTGTCCGCGGACAGACCGGCGGCTTCATGCTGGACGCCATCTCCGGGCTCGACATCGCGCTGTGGGATTTAGCCGGCAAGATGGCCGGGCTGCCCATCTGCCAACTGATCGCCCCGGGGAAAGCCCGGCACCGCATCCCCGCTTATCTGAGTGGACTCGCCGGCGCGGACCGCGTCGCTTTTGCCGCCCAACATTTCGCCGCGGGCTTTCGCGTCTTTAAGATCTTCTACGACACCGATGGGCCGGCGTTACTTAGTCTTTTGGATGACTTACGCAACCAGTTAGGCCCCGACGCCCGCCTCGCCGTGGACGCATTGTGGCGATTGCAATGGCCCGCCGATGCAGGATTTATCCAGGAACTCGCCGCGCGGAACCTGGAGTGGCTGGAGGCGCCTTTCATGCCCGACGTTGACCATCCACGCTTGCCCGCGCGCTTGGCATTAGGGGAGAGTTACCGAACCATGCGTGAGTTACTACCGCTTTTGCCGGTAACTGAAGTTCTACAGCCTGACTTAGGCCGGAGTGGTATCACCGAAACCTTACGTTGGGCGGAACTCGGCAAACCGATCGTCCCGCACGTCAGCATCGCGATGGGGCCCCAGATCGCCGCCGCCATCCAAGTCTGCGCCGCCCTATCTCAGGCACCGCTCTGCGAGTATAATCCCACCGTCTTTACTTTCGCCAATCAATATCTGCGTGAGCCGCTGGTAATGACGAACGCCGAGTATGTGGTGCCCGCTGGGCCGGGTTTAGGCATTGATGTGACGTTCTAGAGGTCAGACAGATAACCCAGTTGGCCGTTGCTATCGCCGAGAGTGTCTACCGGCACGCCCATGCGATCGAGCATCGCCACGAACAGATTGGCCATCGGGGTTTCCTTCGGATGCCGCACGAGGCGGCCAGGGCGCAAGGTGCCGCCGCCATGTCCGGCTAGCACCAAGGGCAAATCGGCGTGGTCATGCGCGTTGCCGTCGCTGAGTCCACTGCCGTAAGTGATCATCACATGGTCCAGCAGAGTGCCATCGCCATCGGGCGTCGATTTCATTTTACCTAGTAAGTAAGCGAACTGTTTGAGGTGGAAGCAATTGATTTCGAGGACCTTGGCAATCTTTTCCTGATCGCCTTGATGATGGGTGAGCCCGTGATGAGCTTCGGGAATGCCGATCTCCGGATAGGCGCGGGGGCTTAGTTCGAGCGCGAGTAACAGGGTGGCAACGCGAGTGGTGTCGGTTTGGAACGCGAGGGTCATGAGGTCCATCATGATGCGGGCATGTTCGCCGAAATCGGAAGGCACACTGCGATCGGGCGCGGGGATGGCCGGGGCCTGTTGAGTGGCTTGGGTGCGTTCGGCGGCCTGAATTCGTTTCTCGACATCGCGGAGCGAGTAGAGATACTCGTCGAGCTTTCGCTTATCGACGCCGCCCAGAGAGTTGGCCAGCCGATTCGCATCGCCTAAGACGACGTCTAGAATACTGCGCTGATACTGTGCCTGGCGGGCGCGCTTGGCTAAGTCCGGCTCGAGATCCGCGGCGCCGAACAGCCGTTCAAAGACAGCGCGAGGACGAATTTCTACCGGATTCGGCGAGGACGGCGTGCGCCAGGAAATGCTATTGCTATAGGCGCAGCTATAACCGTTATCGCAACTGCCGCCTTGCACTCCCTCTTCACAGCCGAGTTCGAGCGAAGCTAGCTTGGTTTTGCCCCTGAGCCGCTGGGCGGCAATCTGATCCACCGAGACGCCGGCGCTTAAGTCGCGGCCATTCGTCTTTTTCGGATGAACGCAGGTGAGGTAATTCGCTCCCGCGCGGCCATGATCGCCGGGGCCATCGCCGAGGGCGCGACCGCCATTCTGGGTTAAGCCGCCGAGGAAGAGAATGTCGTCACGATAGGGGGCCAGGGCTGCCGAGATTTTTGGGAGGTCC
>JAYVUQ010000645.1:0-2756 GCA_043787785.1 Bryobacteraceae bacterium | reverse complement strand
GCCTTTAGGGCGTCGAGCGACTCGGGCTGAATCTGCAGTACGCGCTGGAAGGCGCTGGCCGCCGCTTCCCGGTCGCCGCCGCGCCAGTAGGCGAGGCCCAGATTGACTTGCGCTTCGAACCAATCGGGACGCAGGCGCAGGCATTGTTCAAAGGCGTCGATGGCCGCGCGCATGTCGGCGCGCTCGAGCCGCAGATAGCCCAGGCGGAACCAGACTTCGCGCCAATCCGGGCGCTTGTCGAGTAACTCGCCGTAAATTTGTTCCGCCTGCTCCGGCTGGCCTTGGCGCTCGAGCAACGCGGCCAGGTTGTACTGTACTTCCGGCAGATTCGTATTCTTGCCCAACGCCGACTCGTAGCAATCGCGCGCACCCTTCAAGTCGCCAGATTGTTGGCGCAACAGGCCCAATTGCACCTGCGCCTGCTCAGAATCCGGACGAATGCGCACCGCTTCGGAGTAAGCACTGGCGGCTTGCTCGGCCTTGCCGAGCTTCTGGTAAGCGACGGCCAGGTTGAACCAGCGTTCGTAATGGTCGGGCGTGGCTTCCACCAGCTTCTGGCAGCAGCGCACGGCCGCTTCATAGTCGCCGCCATTGAAGGCGACGGTGGCCAAGCCTTCAAGCGCCGCCTGCGAGAACGGGCGCAGCACCAGCAGCCGTTCGGCCACGTCGCGCGTGAGGTCGTCGTCGCGCTTGGCGAGGCCAATCGTGATCAGGTTGGTGAGCGCTTCTTCGGAGTTCGAGTTGCGCGCCAGCACCTGGTGATAGAGGGGCGCGGCTTCGTCCAAACGGTTGAGCGTCTGCAAGGCGACGGCCTTGCCGAAGAAGGCAGTCTCCTGCTCCGGATCGAGCGTCAGCACTTGTTCGCAATGCTTGAGACTTTCGTCGGCGCGGCCCGATTGCAGCAGGCAAATGGCGAGGCCGAGGTGCGCCTCTACCCGCGTGGGCTGGGCCCGCACGGAGCGTTCAAAGAGCTGGGCGCCTTCGTCCCAGCGGCCGATTTTCTCGTAGCAAACAGCCAGGTTGAAGATCCCGGAGATGTGGTCGGGCGACAGTTCCAGCAGGCGCGTGTAGCTGCTCGCCGCTTCGTCGAACATTTCGAGTTCAAACTGCACGTGGCCACGCGCTGAATAGAGTTCGGCGTCCTGCAAGCCGGAGTCGATGGCGTCGCCCAGGTCCTTCAGCGCTTCTTTGCGCTTGCCCTCGAGGTGCAGGCTGACAGCGCGGGCGAGAACCGCCGCCGCTTCGGCCCCCGGGCCATGCTGCCGGGAGGAGACTGAGATTTCCGGAGCATTCTGCGCTCCGCGCGGGTTTGCCTTTTTCAGGTTCATAATCTAAATCCTCGATCTTTCACTGAGCTAAAACTCTCATTTGGCCGGCGTAGACGGCAGCGTATTCGCCTGCACCGTAGTCCCGCCTAAACCGTAAGGCACCAACATGGCGCACAAACGCCCCAACGTGTCGTATTGGTGCGACACCTCCACCCAACGCACCCGGCCAGTTTCGCCGCGGCCACCCAGGAAGCCTATTCCCCCTTGGGTGTGGGTAGAGTCATTGAATGTATCGACAACTTGGCCCAAAACTGAAGTGGTAAAGTCAGAACCATTTACTTCTACCCGCACCCGGTAGAGCGTGTCGGACCGGAGGTTCATGGGCATGATGGTGACCTTGCGGAGGCTTTCCCGGCCATTTTTGACCACTGAACGCACCAGCGCCACTTCCGGCACCGGCCCGCTTTGGGTAATGATGAGCTTGCCCAGGTAGTAGTTTTGAGAATCCTTGGCGCGGTAAACCCAACTGAGAGCGCGGTTTTCGATTTGGCCCATGAATTCGAAATTGTAGTCCTGCAAGGCAATGGTGGGCGTAAAGATGGCGAGGTTGCCGGGCCGCACGAATCCGGCCTGATCGTAAGCCCAGTTGGCGGCCCAATCTTCGCGGGCCCCTTGCCAATCGGCGAGACCGGCGCGGAAATCTTCGCTCAACTCCACCGCCGCGCGGCTCGAAATGCGCGATTTGAAGGAGGCAAAGGCGGTCTGCACGCCACTGGTATCGACGGCCAGGTCGGCCGTTTGCGCTTGCTTGTTGAGCGCCTTGCCGTTGGGCGTCCACGAATACCAAGCCAGGAACAAGACCAGCGGAATGATCAACGCCACCCAGCGAATGTCGGCCGGGGCGTGGGCCCAGAATCGCCGCAAGACGGGAATCTTAATCGACGCGACGGCGGCGTCGGCGTGATTTTTGCCCCGCGATCTCGCTGAGCCGCCTTGCCGGGCGGGGTCCGGCGTGGCACGCAGGCGCGGCTGCAAGACCTTCGGCTCCAGATGGAAGCTTACCGAATCGGTGCCCAAAGCCAGTTCGCCACAAATCGGACGCAGCACCGCGTTGAGCGGCACTTGCTTTTCGGCGAATCGCGGGCCGGCGGCTGCCAGCATGAGGCCGGGCCGCATGATCTCGACGCCGATAGCCAAGGAACGAACAGCCAAGGTATGGAAGGCCGCCAGCGTAGGGAAGGCGGGTGGCGCTTGGGCCTCAAAGCGCCAGCGGATCCGGCAAGCCTCGGCCAGCTCCGTCGGCGCGGGAAGAAGGTCGGCCAAGCGGCCTTCAATTTGCAAAGCCGCCGAAAGCGCGCCGATTGCCACCTCCGAGGAGACAACCGGCGTTAACACCGGGCTCGCTAACCGGCCCGGCGAACTCATCTCCTCAGGCGCGTTGGCCTGAAGTGCCAATTCCAAAGCCGCCGGGAATAGCCGCAGCGCCGC
>JAYVUQ010000644.1:0-8572 GCA_043787785.1 Bryobacteraceae bacterium | reverse complement strand
TCAGGTTCGCCCCGCCAGCCGCCAGGCCCGTCAGCGACACCGGATCATAACCTGGCGTATTCATGAAATTGAAGCCGGGTGTCTTAATGCGCTCCGCGTAGTCGATGGCGTCGGTCATCGGGCTCGCACCGGCTTTGGTGGCGGCACCGAGACTCTTCTCCAAGATCGTGGTTAGCCCGCCTTCCTTGTTGCCGGGAGATGGATTGTCGTTGAAGCTTCCTCCGAAGCGGCGCAAGTAGTCTTTGTAGCCTTCGATGAAGCTGATAAAGCGCTCGCCCACGGCCCGGTTGCGCGCCTGCGCTACCAGTAGATGCTCGGCACCGAAGCACTCGGTGGTCTCGGCCAGCACGGTGCTAGCGTGGATCTCCGCCAAACGATCGGAGCACCAACCGAGGGCCGGGTTTGCGGTAATGCCGGAGAAGGCGTCGGAACCGCCGCAGTTCAGGCCCAAGAGGATCTTCGAAGCTGGGACGGTGGCGCGCTTTTCGGCAGTGGAGCGGTCGAACATCTTGCGGACGGCCAAGCGGGTGGCTTCGACCGTGGCGCGGGTGCCGCCGGTATTCTGCAAAGTCATGCCCACGATGCGATCGCTCTTGCGCGGGGCCGATCCGCCAACGTAATGGTCGATCTGGTTCACTTCGCAACCCAGGCCAAGCACTACGGCGCCGGAGACGTTGGGATGGTCAAGCACGCCCCAGAGCGTGCGCTGGAGTTGCTCGGTATCGGGCCCGATGGAGTGGCCACATCCTTCGCCATGCGGGAACGCGACCACGCCATCCACGTTAGGCGGCAAGGTCTCGTTTTCAAAGGAATCTGCCACCATCTCCGCCGTGTGGGCGGCACAGTTGGAAGCCGCCACGATGGCGATGTAGTTCCGCGTGCCGACGCGGCCATCTTCACGCTGGTAGCCCTCGAAAGTGGGGATATTGGCGGGCAATGGGGGAAACCCTAAGTCTCCGGTGGGGAACTGGTACTCGCGCGATCCCTCCTCATAAGCCAAATTGTGCGTGTGGATGTGTCGCCCCTTGGCGATGCGCTCTTTAGCACGCCCAATCACCTGCCCATAACGGCGCACCGGTTCTCCGCCGCCGATGTCACGCAGCGCCACTTTGTGGCCCGCCGGAATGGGCTCCACCACCTCGAGTTCCGCCCCACCGATTCGCAGTTTCTGCGGCGGCGACAACGGGACGCGCGCGACGGCGACGTTGTCGGTTTGGTGCAAGAGGATCGCCGAATTCTCGGGCGTGGGCAGCTTCGCAATGTCATGAAGGCTCATAGCTTTGACTACTGTTGTATCGCACCGGAGGCGTCAGATGCGAATCGGCGTGTCGCCCGGCAGCCGGTGAAGTGGGGAAAGTGAGTATCCGTCCGGCAAGCGATCACAACGAATTCAAGAATTCTTACTCCATTACTTTTAAAGATTTACCATTTTTTAAAAGAATTTGATGCGGGGTCGGCGGACTATCCTGGGCTTGGATCAACTTCCGTGCTGAAAAGCGCGCCCGATCCAGAAAGGAGCGAACCCGATGTTGCCCTGTCCTTGGGACCCTCCGTTCTTCGTCTAGAAGAGCGGAAAATCGGGGGCGTTCTACTCAATCCACTGGACTTAACCCTCCAACCTGAGTCGCGGTAAAGCCTGCCGCGTTTTCTTTCCTTAGATCCACCAACCGGTGGATTTGGGCCTCCCTGAAAAGAGGCCTAAACTCGCAAGGGAATTCCATTCCAGATTAAGGTGTGGAATTCCTTCTGCATTGTTTTGAAAATACATTTGATTTCTATCTAGTACTTTTGTAAACTTCGACAGACGATCACACGCCGCTGTTTTCCTCAGGCAAGGCCGCCGGCCTCGTCGGTCCGCTTTTCAGGAAACCGATTCATGCCGAGACTCATTGTCTTTATCTTGCTCATGTTGTTTTTTCATTCGCGGCCCCCATCCTCGATCGACAATCCGCGCCCCCAGCTCAAAGCGCTTGCCAAACAAGGCAACGCTTACCTAAGGAGCGGAGATCTGCCACACGCGGAAGAGATCTTCCACAGGGGCTTGGGACAGGCGCGCCAAAACGCGGACTGGTTGTACGTCTCGGGCTTTCTCACGAGTTTGGGCGTGATTCGGGTGAATGAATCTCGTTACCGCCAGGGGCTTGACTATTTTCTGCAGGCTCAAGACGCGGCACGACAGGTGGGCGCGGGCCAGGAGGCGGGTTTAGCGGCCTTTAACATCGGCGTGATTTACGCGCGGCTGGGTGATTGGCAACGAGGGCATGCGGCCATCGTCGAGTCTGCCCGGACGATGGACCCGGCCAAGCCCCCCACGCTGCTGTACTTGAATCTGGCCAATTACGATTCCCGGTTGCGCAACTACGCAGCGGCTGACCGGAACTACCGGCGGTCAATTGAGACGTCCGAACGGCGAGCGGACCTGGGCTCATTGGTGGCCGCCAGTTGGGAGCATTGGGCGCTATCCTATCTCGACCGCAGAGAACTCGACCAGGCTGAATCCTGCTTGCTAGAGAGCTATCGGCAACATCGGCTCGCCAAGCGGCCGGAGGCGGAGCAAATCCACTATGGCTTCGCGCGCCTAGCCCTGGTGCGGGGCGACGTGCCCGAGGCTCGCCGGCGAGCGGCCCAGTATCTGCGCGCTGCCCGCGCCAAGCCCCTGTTTTATCCCCTCTGGGAAGCCTATCGCGTAGCGGCCGAAATTGAAGAATTTGCAGGAAACCACGCGCAAGCCTACGGACTGTATCTACAGGGCGTCGACTGGGCCCGCCAGGCCCGGGCGGAGCGTTTACCTGCCTCGCAACTAATGGCTACCGCTGAGTCAGCGCTGCAATCGCTCTATTTAGGACTCATCCGCGTTGCCCAACATTTGAACGCCGAACGGCCACAGCAGTCGTTGTTGCTAACCGCTCTGGCGGCGGCCGAGGAAGGCCGCAGCGCCGCTTCAGTAGAGAATAGTGCGCTGCTGACCGACGACTATTGGCAAGCGCTTGACCGGTTGCAGCGGACCCAAGCCAGGCGTCTAGCCGAGGAGACGCCGCAACTAGCGAGAGAATGCGAGGAACTGCGGGAGCAGCTCATCAACCTGGAGAGCGTAGCCGGCCTTCGCTCGCCCTCCCCAGACTCGAACCAGGAATTTATCGTCAGAGCTCGCCGATCTCTCACCAATTCTGAAGCGATTCTCGTCTTTCGCACCGGAGAGCCACACTCCTACGCCTGGAAGCTGACCCGGGATCATGTGGAGCTGCGGGCGCTGCCTGGTGAAAAATACCTCAGTGAACAAGTCACTTTGTTCCGGAATGACACGCTGAAGGGTCGGGCACTAGACTCGGAGGCTGGGAAAAAACTTTTTCTTGAAATTATTGGAGAATTTTCCCTTCGGGAAACGACTATTCAACGGTGGACCGTGGTCCCCGATGGGCCACTGCACGAGCTACCCTTCGCGGCACTACCGTGGCCCCCTGCCTGGCTCACTGGTCGAGGAATAGGAACTTATCTGGTGGAACACCGCACATTGTTGACGGCCCCTTCCATCGCCACTTTGGCGATCAACCCGGTCAGTGTGTCGACGGGGCCTTCCTTTGCGGGCATCGCCGACCCTATTTATAACTCGGCAGACCCGCGTTTGGTACCAATTCCCCAGCGGGCTGACATGCTGTCCTGGATCCGCACACGTCGGCCAGCCGTGTTTGAACTGGCACGTCTGCCGGGCTCCCAAGCCGAGATCGACGCCGCTGTTCGGGTGCTGAATCCGGACCACCCCATTCTGCTAAGTGGCGGCCAGGTGAATCGTCAGTCATTTCTTTCGCTGCTGGAACGCCGCACCCAAACCCTGCACTTGGCCACCCACGTCGTCACAGCGCCCGATGACCCGCGTCATGCCCTCATTGCCCTCGGGCTCAATCCGCGCTCCAGGGAGCAGGAGTTGGTTGGTGCGGGCGAAATCAATGCCCGCCGGAACAGCGCCCACCTGGTGATCATGAGCGGCTGCGGGTCTGGCCGCGGCGAGTCGCTCCCCGGGGTCGGTCTGATGAGCCTGACGCGGGCCTGGATTCTCGCTGGCGCCACTGGGGTGGTGGCCAGCCATTGGCCAGTCCCCGACAACGCGGGTCCGCTCTTTGAACGTTTCTATCGTCATTCGGAACGGCGCCATTCGGAAGGGCGTCATTCCACAGGAACCAGCACCCAACTCGGGTCCCGAGATTGGGCCAGTGCCCTACAACAGGCCCAAATTGAATCGATCCACGAACACATCCCGGCTTCTGTCTGGGCCGCATATTTCTTAACTGGAAGGAACTAAACAAGCACTCCCCCGCTATGATCCTGTTCTCGAAGTCAACCGGAGGTGGCGCCGCTGTTCGGGCCGCGCTAGATCCCCGAGCCGATTCTTCGGCTATAGATCCACCAGGATCCTCGATTTCTCCTCCCCCAGAGGTTCTGGCGCCAGAACCTGGTGCCGGGCCCAAATCCGATTCGCTGGAGGCCAACTCCGATTCCTTGGAAAACTGGGTAGACTTGGTCGCCCGCGTACAGGCGAACGACCCGGTAGGCCTCGAAGTCCTCTACAACTTCTTCGCCAAAGGGGCACGTTTCTATTTCTGCCGCCATCTGGGGCTAGAAGAATTGGACGACCGCGTCCACGACACCTTCCTGGTCGTAGTGGAACGCCTGAAGCGCGGCGAGTTGCGTGAGCCTGACCGCCTCATGGGCTTCATTCGCACGATTCTCCGCCGCCAAGTAGCCACTTATGTCCGCAACACTGTTGCGGATAAACGCGATATTACGCCGCTCGATGCCGAATCCGAGTACTGCCTCGACTTTCGCGGCTGTCCTGAAGAACGCATCATCGACCTCGAGAGCGTCGATATTATGGAGCGCGTCATGCGCGCGATGAGTCTGCGCGAGCGCGAGATCCTGACGCGCTTCTATCTGCTCGAGCAACCGCCCGAGTCCATTTGCAAGGAAATGCGGATCAGCATGACTCAGTTCCGGCTGATGAAGTCCCGTGCGAAGGGCCGTTTCGGGGCGCTGGGAAGGCGCAGCGTGCTCCGTGACTCGCTAGAAAATCTAAACGAAAGTACGAGTGAGTAAGGTCCCCGGTTTTTGAACTTATGGTCGCCCCACCTCCCCCCCTGCGACATACGTCAACCGTCCCGCCGCCACGACACCGTTCTCGTGATCCTGGTGGCCGCCTGTGTGAGGAGAAGATGATGAGGTATAGTAAAGCCGTATTGACGTTTGAGGGCAAAGCACGGTCGCATCCAGATGAGGATGAGCTTGAGGAGTTCGTGTTCGGCCGCCTCGAAGGCGGCGCGCTCGATCGCCTTGAGGAGCATCTCCTGCTCTGTGATTCGTGCCGCAAGCGCCTTTCCGAAACCGAGAACTTCGTCGCCTCCACTCGCGCCGCTTCCCGGAAAATGTTGGGGGCACCGCCACCGATGCCGAAAAACCGGAGATTCTCCGCCCCAGCCTTTGCGCTGGCAGGCGCTTTCGCCGTCCTCCTGCTGGGGGTGAGCTATTCCTTGACATCCGGCTTTCCGTCTTCCCAGACTATCGTATTGGTAGCCGAACGCAGCGAGACCCAAACGAGGGCCTTGGCGGGCCGGCCGATCGATTTTCAGCTCAATGTCGGCGGCCTGGAATCCATCCGCTGGCTGGAGATCGTCAACGCGAATGGCGCGTTACTGCATTCCGCGGTCGTCACCGCTCAAGGCGGCATCGTGATGCATCACACCTCCGCCTTCCCGTCCGGTCAAGTCTGGATTCGCCTGTATGCCGAACACTCCCCGAACCGCGCGACCCTCCCTCTCCGGGAATTTTATCTGCGCGTGCAATAGTCAAGCCCCCGTCGTCCCCTTCCATTCCTCCAACAACCGTTCCAACCGCTCCACCTGCGCCGGCTCGCGATCTGCCCAATTCTCCGTCTCTGCCGGATCGGCCTTCAGGTTGGACAGCCACCGCCGGGCGGGAGAAGGCTCACCCAGCCCGGTAGTCGCTGACTGCATCAATTTCCAGTCTCCCTGGCGAATCGCAAATTGCTTCTGATACTCCCAGTAGAGGGCTTCATGCGGGGAAGCGGCTTCGGTCTTTACCATCGCGCTGACGCTGTGTCCGTCTACTGGCACCGGCGGCACACCGGCCCACTCGAGAAACGTCGGCAGGATGTCCATCGTGGCTCCGGGCGCATGTACCACGCGTCCGGAAGGCATGCCAGCGGGCCAACTCAGCAATGCAGGCATCCGGATTCCCCCTTCAAAAAGCCCCCCCTTGTAGCCGCGAAACGGCGCATTCGATCCGCCACGGTACGGCCGACCCCGGGAATCCGAACGGCTCTCGTTGGTTGCCCCGTTGTCGGACTGAAAGAAGACCACCGTATTTTGGTCGAGACCTCGCCGCTGCAGCACCGCCATCAACTCGCCGACGCTATCATCCACCGCGGCGAGCATTCCGGCATGCAAGCGGCGGTCACGGTCCATGGTTTTTGCAAACCGGTCGACATACTTCTGGGGCGCAATCATCGGATAATGCGGTGCGCCGTAAGCCAGGTAAAGGAAGAATGGCGTGCCCGCTTTTTGCCGTTCGAGAAACCGCTTGGCCTCGCGAGTGAAGAGCTCCGTATGATACACCGGCTCCTCCCACGCCTCCGTTTCGTTACGCCACAAATCGTGGTAAATCTCCTGCGGGTTCCCCGCCGTCATCTGGTAATAGCGATGAGAGTAGTTATCGATCCAGCCCGAATAGAAGCCGAAGAACTCGTCAAAACCCTGCGGTAACGGCCGGCTGGGGGGCGCGGAACCCAGGTGCCACTTGCCCACCGCCGCGGTGCGGTAACCAGCCTGCTTCAGCAAGCCTGGCAAGGTCACTTCGGTGGGTCGCAAGCCGGGTACGTCCCGCGCCGAATGCCCGGGAAGGAAGTTTCGAATGCCGGAGCGATGCGGATACAGCCCCGTCATCAAGGCGGCGCGCGATGGAGAGCATACTGGTGAATTCGAGTACCAGTTGGTAAACCGCACCCCACGCGCCGCCAACCGGTCGAGGTGCGGCGTCCTAACGTCCTTGGCCCCGTAGCAGCCCAGGTCCCCAATGCCCTGGTCGTCCGTGTAGAGCACGATGAAGTTAGGGCGGCCCTGCTTTGGGGCCGCCGCCGCAAGACTGGCGGCGAAGAAACTACGGCGGGTGAGTGTAGACATACAGACCAAAGCATATCGCGCAGCAGTGGGGCACACTCTCCAGTTTGTCTATGTTCTGAGAAGGTACCATTACAAAGAACAGAGACACCAAGAACAGAAACATGCTAACCGTGCAGATCTTTGGCGTTAAAAACTCCCCCGCCACCCGCGCCGCTGAGCGCTTCTTCAAGGAACGCAGAATTACTCTCCATCTGGTGGACCTGAAGCAAAAGCCCATGTCCCCGGGGGAAATTAAGCGCTTCCTCGACAAATTTGGCCTCGCCTTCCTGATCGACCGTGAAGGCACCGCCTATGTCGACGCCGGCCTTAAGTACATCCGCCTCCCGGATCCTGAATTGCTCCAAAAAATTGAGCGCAACCCCAAGCTATTGCGCTTGCCTCTCGTCCGCTCCTCCACCAACCGCCTCAGCGTCGGCCAAGACGAGGAGGCTTGGAAAGCGATGCTTGCCTAACCCGGCGGGTGAATCGAATCGGCCCGCCCCAAATGGGGCGAAATTCCACGATTACCCCTAAGAATTTCGCCTCGTCAGGGGTCTACCACACGGTATAGAACTGGACCTATCCCTCCACACAAGGGGTTGCGATTCCGCCAGTGGGAGTATCCGCCCTCCCTTTGCGCCCACCCATCCCCTCCTGTCGAAAACGTCATCAACTCGTAACTTATTTGCGGAAGTTGTTGATTTTTTGAGGAACTCGTTCTTATACTAGAACTAACCATAGTCCGGTCCTACTCCCTCATCTGTAGGACCCGCCGGTGAGTACCCTCCTCCGAGTATTCACCGGCATTCGTTTTTTTAGGGGTATCTAGGATGCGCGAATGCGGGTGGTGAGTACTATGGGCGAGTGGCGGCGAACAGTAGCCGCCCTGACAGTGCCTGCGCCGCCCAAGGTGCCCATGGCTTTCTCAGTCCCCAGCGAATCATCCCCGAAATTCCCGACGATCGCCCCAGCGCTTTTCGCATCGCTGTCTGATAGCCATTCGAGTCTTGACCTCCGGCTGCCGCCAGCCCCGCCGCCCGTCCGCTCAGCAGCGCGCCCAGCATCCCCGAACCCGTAAATGGATCGACGAACGACAAGGCATCGCCAGCCCGGTATTCTCCCGGCACCGGAACTTCCGAGAAGTGGTTTGCGAAGACAACGGGCCCGACGTGAAGCCAATCCATCTGCCGCGCCAGTGGCGCGATCCGCTCGCGCAAAGCCGGAATAGAGTCAATCAACGAGTCCGTATCGAAGCCATGCTGGCGCATCATCGGTTCGGGAGCCAAGCCGCAAACATTGGTGATGCCGCCCTCGACAGGATTCACCCCCACATAGCCTTCGCCAAAAAAATACAGCTCCACGGCATCGTTGGCTGGCCCGGAAAAGTGAGCCTTGAAGCCAAAGAG
>JAYVUQ010000643.1:0-2716 GCA_043787785.1 Bryobacteraceae bacterium | reverse complement strand
TTTCGGGCCCCATGGTGTCAGAGGGTCGTGGCTGAACCCGTCATCGAAGTGAAGAACCTCACCAAGAACTACGCCGGCTTGCCAGCCATGGATGCGATGAATTTCGCAATCCGGGCGGGTGAAGTGCTGGGTTATCTGGGGCACAACGGGGCGGGGAAAAGCACCACCGTAAAGATGCTCACCGGGTTACTGGAACCCATCAGCGGCGAGATCCTCTTTCATGGCCGGGACATTCGCGATGACCTGGCCGGGTTCAAACGGCGGGTGGGTTATGTTCCAGAGGAGAGCTACCTTTATTCGTTTCTAACCGGCTGGGAGTATCTGGACCTGGTCGGTACGTTGCGGGGCGTGCCGGCGCCCCTGCGCGATGATAAGGTGGCCAAGATGCTGGAGGAACTGAGTATGTTCCGGCACCGCCACACGGCGATTGCCACCTACTCAAAAGGAATGCGCCAACGCATTATGTTGATCGCCGCGTTGCTGCTGGGACGGCGTGGCCGGGTTCTCGTTAAGAGTGCTGCTGCGCAGCGAAACCCACACGTTGGTGGTTGGGGCCGTGCTGGGGTTGGGCTTCCTGTTGGGAACCGAGGCGGCAGTGGGCGCGCTGAGCCGCCGTCCGCCGCGAGAAGGGTTTCCCGCCGCCGGGTGGCTCTCGGTGCCCCTGATTCTCACTTACTTGATGGTGGCGGCAGTCCGGTTCTCGTTTGAACTGCCGGCGCTGTGGCGAGCCAATTGGATTTTTGCCTGCCTGCTCGATCCGCGGAATCATCAAGCGCCGGTTGTGGCGCGGAAGATCTTATTCACCATGTTGCGCGCCGCCAGCCGTGAAGAGAGCAAACCCTAGAAATTGGCCCACAATCACCGCGAGCGTATCATTACGAAACGGAGGCAGGCTGCAGGTAAATGGTACTTTGCGAAAGTCAACGACGAGTAACTCGACTAACATCGCATTTGCCGTTACGAGGAAGGCCAAGTAAGTAATTCCCATGACAGCGCCGTTGGTTCTCGTTTCCGGGGCAACGTTCTGTTGGTACTGGGGATGGTACTGGCTCCGCGAAAGCGCCATCGGGGCGACGGACCTGCAGTTTACAGCGAAGCAGGAAGCGGCGCTACAGACCTTGGACATGGCCGACCGGGCTTGATCCGAACAAGCCTAATACACTATCCCTTTGCGTAAGGAGTAGCGCACATTTACCTATGTGCCGGCTGCACATTTTCAGCCACTTACTCAGCGAAAATACAAATCCAAGCGGCGCACCAGCCCACTCCGACCGCTATAAGACCTCCACGCCGTAGCCGCGCATCTGCGGGTCGCTCGTCAGCATGGGCATGGATTCGGCCATAGCCTGCGCCACCAGTAGCCGGTCAAACGGGTCCCGATGCAGCGCAGGCAGTTTCTCCATCGCCGCTAAATGCGAAATCCGCATAGGCAGCAACTCCAGGCCGTTTCTTTCCATTTGGCGGAGAATGTAGGGTGTCGATGGCTGGGGCAAGGGCAGCTTGCTTAAGCCTACCTTGATCAACATCTCCCAGATGCTGGCAATGCTTAGGTACAGCTGTTGCTCCGGGTCACGATAGTGAGATCGCAACGCAGCCGAAAGCCTAGCGTCGTCCGTAATCACCCAGAGAAAAATCTGGGTGTCCACCAGGACCCTCAACGTTCAAACGCCGTTAGCACTTTGTCAGGCAGGGAAGCGTCGAAATCCTCCGGTACCACGAAGTCGCCCTTGGCCGAACCACATTCGCGAATCGTACGGGCCGGCTTCAGCGGCGTGAGTCGCGCTAATGGCCGTCCGGACCGCATGATAATGACATCTTCGCCCGCCAAGGCCTGATCGAGCAACCGGGAAAGGTGGGTTTTCGCCTCGTGAATGTTGACTTCGACAGACATGACCACATTGTGGACAAAGTCCACTCTCTAGTCAACGACGTCGATGCGTCAGGCGTCCTTCTGCACCAGTTCTAAAAACGCCTTAGCCGCGTGTGACAGGTTGCGCCGGGCCGGGAGCACCAGCCGAATCTTGCGCTCTACGTTCATTTCCGTAACGCGAATTTCTCGCAACGAGCCCTGGCCGATCTCTTGCAGCACGCACATTTGCGGCAGGAACGCGACGCCTTCATTGCGCTCCACCATGCGCTTGATGGTTTCGAGCGTCGGCATTTCCACGTCCATGTTGAGGGGCACTTTGTGGCGTTGGAACTCGCGCAGAACCACTTCGCGGTAGGGCGATAGCACGTTGTGAGCGATGAAGGTCTCCAAATGCAGCTCCGTGATGGAAAGCTCCTTACGGTCGGCAAAACGATGCTTTGCGGAGCAAACAAAGGCCAAATGGTCCGTGTAGATCACCGTGGAAATCAGTCGATCATCATTGGGATCGTACGTAATCACTCCGAGTTCGAGGTCGCCGTCGATCAGTTGGGTGGGGATGCGGCTCGAATAGCTGCGCCGCACCTGCACCTTCACCTTCGGGTAGAGCTTGCGATAATTCTCAATATGGCCCAGCAGGTAAAGTGAGCCGGATTCGTTGGCGCCGATGATCAGGCGGCCGGCGGAGTTGTCGCGCAGCTCGGCCAGCGAATTTTGCAGCTCGCCTTCCAGGTTTTCAAAACGGCGGGCGAAATCGACCACTATGCGTCCGGCGTCTGTGAGCAGCAGTTCCTTCGCGGAACGGTCAATGAGGCGTTCGCCGAGTTCGGCCTCCAGCCGCTGGACTCC
>JAYVUQ010000642.1:0-7506 GCA_043787785.1 Bryobacteraceae bacterium | reverse complement strand
CCATTGAGGCCGCGCACCGTTCGGACGCCATTATCTACGGAATTTATTACTTCGACCGGGCAGCTTATGGCTATCACATGTACGGCGTCAGCGATGGCGACTTACGGAAGATGTCGGAGGATACCGGCGGCCGTGTCTTCCGGGTGGAGCGCAAGACGACGCTCGAAGATATCTTCAAGCAACTGGAAGACGAAATGCGCAATCAGTACACGCTGAGTTACTCCTCAGCCAATGGAAACCGGGACGGCGCTTTCCGTAAGTTAGAGATTCGGGCCAAAAATAAAGAAATGAAAGTGCAGGCTCGTCGCGGGTATTTCTCATCGCGCACGTAACCTAAGAAAAATACCGCGCCCCTCATGTCCCTAAGGGGCGCGGTTTTAAAATCCCCACTCGCGCCCCCGCCCAAACCGGGGGCGCGCGCATGGGGAGCGGGATGCACGCCTCAACACGTGTAACCCGCACGAGCCGGGTGCTGGCCGCCAAACCAGAACCTCTTGCTTCGCTGATTCCATCATTCCACACCTCCACCAAGTTTCTGACCCGCTGTTTTTATCTATCTGTTTGAAAATAGTAGTTTTATAATTTTCAAATTCATTGTGATCGCACTTTTTCGGCCAGCAAAAGTGCGTTGATAATAAATTCACTTAATTGAGATTGAGGAATGTAACCCGTCGCTCACGTGACGGGCTCGCAGTAACTGGCGGCCTTGCGGTTGAAGATCGGCGGCCCGCAGAACGAGGGCGTTACTTTTCTTTGGGACCTCCGGATGAGGGACAATAAGGGCCAGTATGGAACCCATTCCGCGCCATATAGCCGCCATCACCCGCCCGGTGGATTCGTTGATGAGCTACTACGTGCTGAAGGCGCTCGCCACCACCTTCGGCTTTCCGGTAGTGATCGTCCTGCTGTATTTCCGCTTTCACACCATGAAATACGTGTTCAGCGATGAGGGTATCCGCATGAGCTGGGGCATCCTATTTCGGCACGAGATCCTGCTGAATTATGCCCGCATTCAGGACATCCACCTGCGCTCGAATGCCGTTGAACGGGCGCTGGGGCTGGCGCGAATCGAGATCCAGACCGCCAGCGGCGGCAACTCCGAGATGACGCTCGAAGGGCTCACCGACCACGAGGCCATGCGCGACTTTCTCTATTCCCGCATGCGTGGCGCCAGTCACCCCACTCCGGTGTCGACCGAAAGTGCCAGGCTGGCGGCGGTGTTGGACGAGATTGCCGTTGAACTGCGGGCGATTCGTGCGGCGGTGGAAGGCCGCAAACATGCTTGACCAATGGGTCGCTGACCTGATGCGCGTGCCGCCCGAGCCATCGCCGCCCGAGGGGTCGGTCGGATCTGTGCGCATTTTTCGCGCGGGTAAGAACTACTACCGCTGGCGGGTATTGATGTGGGCTTGGCAGCAACTGGTGGTGCTGGTGATCGGCGTCATGCTGATGCTGGGGTTCCTCAATTCCGCCACGCGCAACATTCCTGCCCCGATGCACCGGATCTCGATCGCGATCGAACTGGCGGGCTTGGCCGTTCTTCTGGCTGGCATGCCCTTCACCTTCTACCTGCAGCGGCTCAACTACCGCCTGCGCTGGTACATCGTCACGGATCGCAGCCTGCGCATCCGCAGTGGCATCTGGAGTGTGGAAGAGCTCACCATGACCTTCGCCAACATCCAGGACATTGCCGTCACCGCCGGCCCCCTGCAAGGCTTCCTGGGCCTCGCCGATGTCGAAGTCCGCAGCGCGGGCGGCGGTGCTCCGGGGCCGCACGGCCATACCGTCCGGAAACATGCCGCGCGTTTTGAGGGGATCGACAACGCCGAAGCGGTGCGAGACCTGATCCTCGAACGCCTGCGCCAATACCGCGATGCCGGTTTGGGCGATGGCGATCATCAGCCCGTGGCCGCTGAGCCTCACGATGCCGCCCAACGCGTCCTGGTGGAGGCGCGCGCCTTGCGTGCCCTGATGGGTTAGCGCATCGCCTTAGCGTTGGGGCGGATTCGCGGTTATCCTTTTTACCCCCGCCCGCGCTCAGGTTTCGGCTCGAATCGCTTACACTAAAAGTAGTCACTCGCCTCGATGCCAACTTCTTCAGAACTGCTCAACCTTGCCTTTGATTTCCAGTTTTCCGATCTCTATGATCGAGACTCGCTCGCGCGCCTCGACGGGATCTTTCTCGACCACCTGAAAGCCGCCGAGGTTGAGCTTTTCAACCGGCTGATGGAAGGCCGCGCCCATCCTGAAGGGGTTGAACGCAAGAAATACGCCGAGTTGTTGATTGCCGTCGCGCCGCATGTAGAAGATTTCATTGGCGAGCTGTTCAGCATTGCGCCGCAAGTGGCTGAGTTACAAGCCCGCCACCATGCCTTGGCGCCGATGAATGCCTTCAAGCGCAGGTTCATCTCGAAGAAGGCCATCAGCGGTGTCACGAAGGAGCAGGCGATGGCCATCAACGGCCCTGCGCTGCTGGATGAGTTAGAGGCGCTCTTTAACGATCGCCTCACCGAAGCCAACTTCGTCCATTACGTGTCACGTTGGCTTGAAAACGAGAACGCCCATAAGGCGCAAATCGAAACGGCGGCCCGCTATGCGGCATGGGCTTGCCTGGCTCCAGCGGGCCGTGAAAAGCATAAGCTGGATGCTTTATTCAAGGTGCCTCACAAGCTCGATCCGCAGCATCTGGTGCCAGTAGAGACAGTGGTGGTGGATGGCATCCGTCGCCTCGCCTTGCCGAAGCACGATTGGCGTCATCGCGAAGGCTTCCACCTTACTGACTCTGGCACCAACCTCGCGGGCGCCCTGGACCAGGCCAACTACTGCATCAAGTGTCACAACCAAGGCAAAGACAGTTGCTCCACGGGCCTGAAGGAAAAAGACGGTAACTTCAAGCTCTCGCAATTCGGCGCCGTGCTGGCCGGTTGCCCGCTCGACGAGAAGATCTCCGAGATGAACCTGGTCAAGCAGAACGGCTATTCCATTGGCGGTTTGGCCATCGTCACCGTGGATAATCCTACCTGCGCCGGCACCGGCCATCGCATCTGCAACGACTGCATGAAGAGCTGCATTTTTCAAAAGCAGGAGCCCGTCGACATTCCGCAAGTGGAAACGCGGACGCTCAAAGATGTTTTGGACCTGCCCTGGGGCTTCGAGATCTACAGCTTGCTCACCCGCTGGAATCCGCTGCACCTCTCGCGGCCCGTGCCCCGCAAGGATTCAGGCTACAAAGTGCTGGTTGTAGGCCTGGGCCCTGCCGGGTTCACGCTTTCCCACCATCTGATGAACGATGGCCACACGGTTGTCGCGGTCGATTGCCTCAAAATCGAACCCTTGGCGGCTGACGTTTGCGGTGTCACTCCGGAAGGGCACCGCCATGAGTTTCGCGCCATCCGCGACGTGAACGAACTCTACGACTCGCTCAACGACCGCGTCAATGCTGGCTTCGGCGGCGTTGCCGAATATGGCATCACCGTTCGCTGGAACAAGAACTTCCTGAAGGTGATCCGTCTGCTACTCGAGCGGCGCAACCAGTTCAGCATGTTTGGTGGTGTTCGCTTCGGTGGCACGTTGACGGTGGAGAGCTCCTTCGCCGCCGGGTTCGACCATATCGCTCTCTGCGCCGGCGCGGGACGACCGACGGTGGTCCCGATGAAGAACGGGCTCGTGAACGGGGTGCGCCAAGCCTCCGATTTCCTGATGGCGTTGCAACTCACTGGGGCCGGGAAGGAAAGTTCGGTGGCGAACCTGCAAGTGCGCCTGCCCGTGGTGGTGATTGGCGGCGGCCTTACCGCCATCGACACGGCCACCGAGTCGCTCGCCTACTATGTGGTGCAGGTAGAGAAATTTCTCCACCGCTACGAAGCTTTGCTGGACGATGGCGTGGACGCGCCTACCTGGACGCCTGCTGAACTCGAGATCGCCGACGAATTTCTTGCCCACGGCCGCGCTATCCGCTCCGAGCGGGAAAAGGCCGCCATCGAGGGCCGGCAACCCGATTTCATTACTCTGCTGCACTCCTGGGGCGGCGTCAGCATCGCTTACCGCAAGCGCATGATTGATGCGCCTAGCTACACGCTCAACCATGAAGAGGTCTCGAAGGCTTTGGAAGAAGGGATCTACTTCACCGAGTGCGTCACACCGCAAGAAGTGGAGGTGGATGCGACGGGCTCGGCCATGGCGCTGCACGTGACGCGCCATGAGTTCGATGTAGCCACGGGCAAATGGGCCAAGGAAGGCACGCCCGAGCGCATGCCAGCGCGCACCATTCTGGTGGCCGCGGGCACGCAGCCGAACACGGTGCTGGCGCGCGAAGATACGAACAACGTCTTCCTCGATGGCCGCTGGTTCCAAAGCGTGAACGAGGAGGGCCACGCTGTTTCGCCGCAACGCATAGCCAAGCCCGACGCTTCGCATGTGCTGATGTCGATTCGCGAAGATGGCCGCGGCATCAGCTTTTTTGGCGATCTGCACCCTTCCTACAATGGCAACGTCGTGAAGGCCATGGCGAGCGCGAAGCAAGGCTATCCGGTGGTCTCGCGTCTGCTGGGCAAGTGTCCGGCCGTGGCGGCGCCCACCTTAGTGCAGGACCTCAATCGCGATCTGCGCGCCTTTGTCCACGCCGTTTACCGCCTCACCCCGAACATCGTCGAAGTGGTCGTTAAGGCGCCCCTCGCCGCGCGCGCCTTTGAGCCCGGGCAGTTCTATCGTCTGCAAAACTTCGAGTCCATCGCCGACCAGGTGAAGGGCACCACGCTGGCGATGGAAGGCCTCGCGCTCACGGGCGCTTCGGTCGACCGAGAAAAGGGCCTGCTCTCCACCATCGTCCTCGAGATGGGCGGCTCGTCCGACCTGTGCGCCATCCTGAAGCCCGGCGAGCCGGTGATTCTGATGGGCCCCACCGGCATGCCCACCGAAACGGCGCCGGACGAAACCGCGCTGCTGGTGGGTGGCGGGCTGGGCAACGCGGTGCTGTTTTCCATCGGCCAGCAACTGCGCCAATCCGGCTCCAAAACCATTTACTTTGCGGGCTATAAGAAGATGATCGACCGTTATAAGGTGGATGAGATCGAGCGCGCCGCCGACGTCATCGTCTGGTGTTGCGACGAAGCCCCCGGCATGACGCCCACCCGTACGCAGGACAAAGCCTTTGTCGGCAACATCGTCGAGGCCATGGCCGCCTACGGCCGGGGCGATCTGGGGCCTAGCCCCTTGTCACTCGCCAATGTCGACCGCGTCATCGCCATCGGTTCCGACGGCATGATGGCCGCCGTCGCGCGTGCCCGCCATACCGTTCTGGCACCATTTCTCAGGCCCGGCCACCGTGCCGTCGGCAGCATCAACTCGCCCATGCAATGCATGATGAAAGAGATCTGCGGCCAATGCCTGCAGACCCACAAGAACCCCGTCACCGGCGAAGAAACCGTGGTCTTCTCCTGCTTCAACCAGGACCAAAACCTCGACCACGTGGATTGGAGCAACCTCCGCACGCGGCTCTCGCAGAATTCGGTGCAAGAGAAGCTCACCAAGCGCTGGATGACCCACTGCCTGGAAGCACTCCGCGCGGAAGACCGGGTACACTAGAAAGACATGGCTTTATCGGCACTTAAATTAGCACACTTACAGAAACTGTCCAACTCCGCTGGAGTGATCGCGGCCGCCGCAATGGACCAACGGGGCAGTCTCAAAAAGTCCCTGGCCGCGGCCAAGGGCGTGAGCGACAAAGAGATCTCCCACGAGATGATGTCGGACTTTAAGGTCGCCGTGTCGAAGGCGCTCACGCCTCACGCAAGCGCCATTCTTCTGGACACTGAATATGGCTTGAAGGCCGCCGCCGCCCGCACCGCTAACGCCGGTTTGTTGCTCGCCTATGAGCTCTCCGGTTACGACAACACCCAGCCCGGCCGCCTCCCGGACCTCATCCCCGAGCTCTCCGCCCGCCGCATCCAAGCCCTGGGTGCCAACGCCGTCAAGGTCCTGATTTACTACACGCCGGAAGAAGACCCCAAGGTCAACGAGATCAAGCACGCCTTTGTCGAGCGCATCGGCGCGGAGTGCGAAGAAGTCGGCATCCCGCATTTCCTCGAGTTCATCGGCTACGACCCCGCCGGCGGCGATGAAAAGGGTGTCGCCTTTGCCGCCCGGAAGCCGCAGATTGTCATCGACTCGATGGCTGAATTTTCGAAGCCGCAATATTACGTGGACATGCTGAAGGTGGAAGTCCCCATCAACGCGAACTACGTGGAGGGCAGCTCCGTCTTTAAGGGCGAGAAGGCCTATACGCGCTCGCAAGCGCTCGAGTATTTCAAGAAAGCGTCAGATTTGGCTACCAAGCCCTTCATCTACTTAAGCGCCGGCGTGAGTAACGCTCAGTTTGTGGAAAGTCTGAACATGGCCACCGAAGCGGGCACGGATTATTCCGGCGTCCTCTGCGGCCGCGCGACTTGGAAAGACGGCATTCCGATTTTCGCTCAGCACGGCGTGAAGGCCCTGGAAGACTGGCTCGGCGACGAAGGCGTCAAGAACATCAACGCGGTGAATGCGGCGATTTCGGGTGCCAAGTCCTGGGGCAAGAAGCTGGGTCTGGTCTAAGTTCGGCCTTAGTTCTTCGGCACGCCGCTTCAATTTCGATTGGGGCCTGCCATGCGTGTTCACGAGGGCCAAATCGGGTATCTTGGATTTTAGGAGACTTCACGGTGATCGTGCCTCGCGCATTCGTCAATCAATCTGAGATCGGTGCTTCAGTGGAGCGGGCCGCTCAGTTGCTAAGCCCTGACGTCGTCCGCATCCGGTACCAATTCGGCGAGGATTGGACGGGAGACCCTTCCCTCTTTTTTCGGGTGTTGATTTCCGATGAAGCGAGTCGTCAGCAGAACCTGTTGGAACTTTCGCAGCGCATCGCGGCCACGCTGCGAAACCAAGTGCAGGCCGAAGAACAAGGGGTTAATGTGTACTTTAACCTGCGTAGTGTTAGCGAGCAAGCGCAGTTGAACGAGCCGGCCTGGGCCTAGATGGCCTTCGCCGAAGATCTTCTCGAGCAGGCCCAGCATCTCGCCCGGCGCGAGCCTAAGCGCCCCAGACAAGCCAGCCTGCGGCGGGCAATTTCCACCGCTTACTACGCACTTTTCCATTTGCTCATCACGGAAACCACCATGAACTGGAAGCGCCCCACTGAGCGACATGCCCTCGGACGTATGTTTGAGCATGGGGCCATGAAAAGAGCGTCTGAAAAGAAACGGTCCGAACTGAACGCGTATTTTAAGACGAACCCCGCGTTTGGGGCCGATCTTGATGTCGCAAAATGTTTGTATGGAGTGGCCGATACGTTTGTCCAGATGCAACAGGATCGGCAAATCGCCGACTACGATAACGCGAGGAAATGGTCTCGTACCGAAACTGCCGCAAAGATCAGTTCTGTGCAGTCTGCCTTCCAAAGCTGGAACCAAATCCGCCTGTCCAGCGCAGCGCAGAGTTACCTCGTTTCGCTTCTCCTCAGAGAGCGTTAGC
>JAYVUQ010000641.1:0-1519 GCA_043787785.1 Bryobacteraceae bacterium | reverse complement strand
ATACTCGCAGTTGTTCGTCATGCCGATCGAAGGCGGCACGCCGGTGGCATTCTCCTTAGGCAAAGATAGTTCCGGCAGTCCGCTGTGGTCGCCCGATGGCGCACGGATCGCCTATAGCGGCAAATTGGGCGAGCAAAGCGGGCTCATCGTCGCCAATGCCGACGGCACCGGTAAGCGTTTCCTTACCAAGCTGGGTGGCACCAACTCTCCCATGCCCTCCACGGGCCGCACCTTCGATTGGTCGCCCGACGGCAAGCAGATCGTCTTCGTCGATGCCGTACCCGGCCCCGAAACCAAGGAGGTGGAGGGCGACCCCATCGTCATCACGCGCTATCTCTACAAGCCGGATGCGGGCGAAGGCAATTCGCGGCTCAACGACAACAAGCGGCTGCACCTGTTCCTGGTGGACCTATCGAGCGGCGCGATTTCGCAGCTCACAGCGGGCAACTTTTCTGAACATTCGGTCGATTGGTCGCCCAACGGAGAGGGGATCCTTTTCGCCTCAAACCAGGAGCCGGACGCCGACCAATTCTTCAACTACGACCTGTTTGCTTTGAAGCTGACGGATAAGTCCATTCGCCGGCTTACCGCCACCGAAAACATCGAATACCGCCCCACCTGGTCGCCCGATGGCCGCACCATTGTCTATCAGGGCTGCAAGCGCGGCCTCACCGACCTCGAAACCACCATGGAAGATACGCATCTCTGGATGATCGATGCCGATGGGCAAGGCCGGCGCGAGTTTGCCACCATCGATAACCGGCAAGGCCCGCCGCAATGGTCGCCCGAGGGGGACTTTGTCTATTTCACGCTGCAGGAGGCTGGCAATGTGCATCTGTACCGGCAGGCGCGGATGGCCAACAAACCCGAAATGATGGTGGGCGGCCGGGTGATCGTGGGGTCGTTTTCGGTAGGCAAAGGCGGCGTCATGGTCTATGCGCTGTCCACGCCACAGGACGCGCCCCAACTCTACTCGCAAACTGGCAGGTTGCCCGCTAGTAAGTTGACAAACGTGAATGCCGACTTACTCAAAGGAATCGAAATTGCGCCGGTAGAGGCATTTACCTTCGTCAGCAATGACAATAAGTGGCAAGTAGAGGCTTTCTTAACTAAGCCCCTCGGCCTCACCGCAACATCCAAGCATCCCATGATCGTCGTGATCCATGGCGGCCCGCATGGGCAACAGGGGCCGGCATTCAATTTCAAGAATCAGGTGTATGCGGCCAAAGGCTGGGCCACTTTGATGGTGAATTTCCGCGGATCCACCGGTTACGGGCAAGCCTTTGCCGACGGTGTCTTTGGCGATCAGAACGGCAACGAAGGGCAGGACGTCCTTTACGGCGTCAGTGCCGCCATCCGGCGGAATTCGTGGATCGACCGCGACCGGTTGGGGGTGGAAGGCGTCAGCTACGGCGGGCAGCTCAGTTCCTGGCTCATTACGCAATCGCGCATCTTTAAGAGCTCCATACCCACCGCGGCGATTATTAACTTAGTGAGTTACAACTACACCACGTATTAC
>JAYVUQ010000640.1:0-2587 GCA_043787785.1 Bryobacteraceae bacterium | reverse complement strand
CACGGCCCGGTATTGCGCAATACCCCCTTGAATCTCACCTGCCTCCGACATCGTCGAGCGCAACAAAGAGATGCCCACTGGCCGCAAAAACTGCCCCGTGCTCTCGAACTCAGAGGGCAAGCCGCCCGGCCGACGCCAGTGGTGTACCGCCTCAGTCTCCGCCGCCGACACATATTCGTGTAAGTTCGTCGAAGCGATCGTCCAATTCCATGGCAACGAAATATCACGGCCTAACGTGGCGTAAGTCGCTGCTTCCCGCAAGTCCCAAACGCCCATCGGGCCATAGCGGAAGTAAGTTAGATAAGCAACGCTCATCAACACCATGGCCAACGCGGCTAAAAACGCACCTCGTCCCGATAAGGACGGCTTGGGTGGCGGCAGTAATTGCGCCCAAGGCTCGTCGTGTTCCGCTAACACTTCGCCATAGTCGATAAACTGCCGCTCGGCGCTCTTGATCGCCTCTTGAATCTTTCCTTCGTACTCTTCGTCCGGAGTATCCATCAGATTCGTTCGCCGTAAAGCCTGGTAAAGGCGCGGCACCTGGCACGGACCCACTTCAAGGAATAAAATCCGGCGTTCCTCATCCCGATGGAACGTGCTCCACATCGCCTTCATCTCGTCCAAACAACGCGGCGAGTGGAAGTATCCCGGGGACAGCACGCAGATCATCCGCGTCGATTGCTCCAATGCCCGCGGCAACTCCTCCAGGTCCGCCGCACTGGAGCGCTGGTCAAAGAACCAGGTCGACCGCCCCATCGCGCGCACAACCTGCTCAATTCGCGCCGCTTGCTGTTCCTGCGCAACGTAGTAGCTAATGAAGTAGTCCCGGGCCGCCTTATTGGGCTCCGCCACCGCCGGCTCTTTCTCCAGGCCGTCGCTCAGTTCCAGCAGCCCCGCTGTCCCTAGCCCAGGATCCGCGCACTTCCGGCAAAGCCCACGATCCAATACCGACGACGTGGCAGTATAGCGCTCGCCGCATTTCTCACACATGTTGGTTGCCATTTGCTCGAATATCCTATCGGCAGGACAGGGGATATTGCTTAGAGCGGGGAGTACTATTGGGCTGCGGTGGATAGCTTAAGGGCCAATAACCCGGCCGGGTGGTCGGTTTGGATGCCCGTGGCTCCTCGCCGCGCCGCCTCCCGCCATTGTTCGGGAGAGTCGTCCTGGCCCAAACGATCGACGAAGACGCCTTTCCCCGCCGCGCGCGCCAAGGTGACGATGGGCGCCTCGAAGTCGCGCCGGTCAAAAGCGATCACCCGTGGGTCGAGTTCCTGCAGAATGCGCCGCGTCACGTCCACTGATACGGCCTCCGGCATGGTGAGCCGAGGGTGGCCCAAAATGGTCAGTTCCTTCAGCAAAGGCCAGCCGCCATAGACAAGGCAATGGTCAAGCAGGCGGTGGCGCGTCAGCGCGGCGATGATCGCCGGAGCCGGAATCGCTTTGGCATCGAAATAGACCCCGCAGTGCCCGCGCAATAACTCCAGCGCTTCGTCCAGCGTCGGCACACGCGTGCCCCGATACTTTGGCTTGCGCGCCCCGGCATCCAGCGCCTTGATCTGGGCCAAGGTTAAGTCGGCCACGTCGCCATGGCCATCGGTGGTCGCCTCCACCGTGCGGTTATGCATCAGGACGAAGTGACCATCCTCGGTGGTGCGGACGTCAATCTCCACCCAATCGCAGCCTAGGTCGATCGCCTTTTGTATCGCCGGAAGCGTGTTCTCCGGGCATCCGGTATGCTCGCCACGATGGGCGATCACTTCGATGCGCGCCGCGCCAAACGCCAACGGCGCGGCCAGTAGCGCACGGCGGGTGAACTTCATTTTTCGAACCGCTTGAAGAAGCTAGTATCCTTCCAACGCGGCCGAGCCGGCTGGTTCGCGGTATCTTCGATGGCCGCTTGCAGGATCCGCGTAAATCGCACCGCCTCCTCTTGCTCCACCGGTTGGAGAAGGTCGTCCTTGACGCCATGGTAGCGGTTCCGCGTCCAATTTTTCATCACCTCATCTTCCGGCGTACCCGGCGCGGCGTCGAACTTAAAGGCCAATGACGGCACACCGTTGCGGATGAAGCTGTACTGGTCGCTGCGAGTAAAACGTCGGCGCAACGGCTCGCGGTCAGCCACCACCGGCACGCCTTGCGCCGCGGCGACCTTGCGGAAGCGGTCGCCCAGGTCACTCTCGTCCAGGCCCAGCACCATGATGCCTTTGAGCGGCACCAGGGGCAAAAACATGTCCATGTTGAAGTCCGCCACCAAGCTGGCCTTAGCCACCGGCGGGCGGTTAGCGAAAAACTTCGACCCCAGCAATCCATTTTCCTCGCCAGTAACCGCCAAAACAATAATGCTGCGTTTTGTTTTCTTCGTCTTCAGGTTCCGCGCGATCTCAATCAGCGAGGCGACGCCCGAAGCATTGTCCATCGCCCCGTTAAAACCCTTGCCCAAATGGTCGATGTGCGCCGACAGGACGACATACTCGTTCTGTAACCGCGGATCCGATCCACGCTTCAGCCCGGCGACATTCTGCGAGACAATATTGCTCTCTTCAAACACCGCCTTGGCGCGCAGTTTGGCGGGCAGCGTAAATTG
>JAYVUQ010000639.1:0-3876 GCA_043787785.1 Bryobacteraceae bacterium | reverse complement strand
ATCCGAAGATACAGGGCCGTAATGCCCGCGATAGCCGGCGCGGGCGTCACATCGCGATACTCCGGGGGCCGAAAAGCGTCATAGACATGCAGTGGATTTACCTGATGCTGATTGTTGGCACCGTTTTCAGCGCTGCGCGTGCCCTGGAGGCGCAGGAACTCCACTTTGTCGATTTTGAGTTTGGCCGGACGCTCCTGGCCCCAAACGAAGGGAGCGAGAGCGACGGAGCCCAGCAAATGTCGGCGTTTCATGGTGCTCATTATACTGGGCCTGCTAAACTTTAGGTGAGGGCATCCATGATTTCCATTGTTATTCCCATTCACAACGAAGAGCCGTCGATTTTGCCGCTCTATGACGGCTTGACGAAGGTGATGGAGAAGCTGGGACGAGCCTACGAGCTGATCTTTGTGGATGACGCCTCGAATGACCGGTCTTTCGACTTGCTAGGCAACCTGGCGGAGACCGATGGGCATTTGAAGGTGATTCGCCTGCGCCGCAATTTCGGCCAGACGGCGGCACTGTCGGCGGGCTTCGACGAGGCGCAAGGCACGATCCTGATTTCGATGGACGGCGACCTGCAGCATGACCCGGCCGACATTCCCAATCTGCTGGCCAAGCTGGAAGAGGGCTACGACATCGCCAGCGGTTGGCGCAAGGATCGGGTGGACAATGCGGTGACGCGCCGCTTCCCTTCCCGCATTGCGAACTGGCTGATGTCGAAGGCTTCGGGCGTCGATTTGCACGATTTTGGTACTACGTTTAAGGCTTATCGCGCCGAGATTATCCGGGACATTAATCTGTACGGCGAACTGCATCGCTTCATTCCGGCATTGGCGAGTTTCTATGGGGCACGCATCATCGAAGTGCCGATCCGCAATATTACGCGCCCGGCGGGCGTTTCGCATTACGGCCTGAGCCGCACGTTCCGGGTGCTGTTCGACATTGTGACGATTCGCTTCTTTCTGAAGTACTTCACGCGGCCGATGCACTTCTTTGGGATGATCGGGCTGGTGGGTACGGTGCTGGGCGGCGCGATTATGGCTTACCTGACGGTGTTCAAGCTGACGGGTGGGCATTTGGTGGCCGAGCATGGTCCTTTGATGATTGCGGGCGCTTTGTTGCTGCTGGGCGGCCTGATGATGTTCTCGACCGGCATTCTGGGCGAGATCATGATGCGAACTTACTTTGAGAGCCAGGGGCGGCGCATTTACGCCGTGCGCGAGATCCGGCAGAAGAAGGGTGCGCAGTTGGCGGGCGGTTCGGCGCGCTAGCTGCTTTTTGTAGTGGGGGGTTGTAGTTGGGGTTGTCGCGCGGGGCGTAGTAGAGTTCAGCGGGCCACCCGGTGTCGAGCTCGGGGATCTTCACAGGCGGTACGATCTTGGAAGACTGGGTGGCCTTGTGCCAATCGCAATGGATTCGCCCAGGCGTTTGTGGCGCATGAATGCACGGTTCACGCCGACCCCCTTTCACGCGCCGAGGCTGGGATCGTGGAGGCCATACCGGCTCATTCATCGGCACACTGGGCTCGAGATTGAGCCATCCGGCGTGGCTGGCGTGGCGGCGATCGGCCCAAGGCGGCTTCACTGGCCAATCCGTAGCGACGATTCTTTGCGGCGGCAACCTTGCCTTGGCGCAAATCCGGGAATGGGAGCACAGAAAAGAGGCCAGCCCGCAGAGTCTGTCGGAGTGAAATCTTTGTCGAACCTAAAATCAACAACTCCAAAGCCTCTACTCAGAAGTTTCACCAGGAGCAGCACCCGTCCCGACTCTCTTGCGCGGAGGGCTTTAGCCGGAGCCAACTCCATCGCCCCTTTGGGCACCGAGCCAAGGCGCGACCCCGGGGCGGGCGGTGCCTCGATACGATCAGGCCTGTCACCAACCTCTCAAATAGCAACTTTCTACTTCGGTGAGAATTAGAGCTTTCTACTTTCGCCTGACACTCGAGGCTCTTCCCGATCGATGGTTTCGCGGCTCTCGGGCGTCCGGCCCTGATCATTCGTGTCCACGATCCATTGATCGAGAATCTTGGTGAGCCGCTTCTGGACAGCCTGGTGCGGAGCTTGGCCGGCGAGGTTGTGGACCTCGTGCGGGTCGGACTGATGATCGTAGAGTTCAACCTCAGGCTTGCGCGGAGCCATCCATTGGGCTTGCACGGGCGTCAGTTTCCCGGCCGCGTGCAATTCCTTGATGACCTTCTGAGTGGGATAGCTATTGGCGATGTATTCATTGAATTGCGTGTACGGCCGTTCCGGCATGAAATTACGGATCAGCTTGTAGCGGGCGTCCCGCACGGCGCGAATGCGTTCCACGGTCATGTCGCAGCGGTCACGAGCGGTGAAAACGAGTGGGCGCGGCTTGGCACCGGAGAAGAGCCCTTGGCCATGGAAGAGCTGCGGGCGGGCCACGCCCGCGATGTCGAGAGCGGTGGCCGTAATATCGAGGGCGATCACCGGGTCTTTGCGGAGAGTGCCGGGCTTCACCTTGCCCGGCCAACGCACAATCAGCGGGACATGCGTACCCGCGTCGTAGAGCCACTGCTTGCCGCGCAGCAGACAGCGCCCGTTGTCCCCAAAGACGAAGATCACGGTGTTCTCCAGCAGTCCATCGGCCTCCAAAGCCTTCAGCGTGACGCCCACTTGCATGTCCCAGTAGTTCACGGCGTCCAAGTAGTTGGCGACCTCGTCGCGAACTACCGGGTGGTCAGGATAGTATGGCGGCAACTCCACCTTGGCCGGGTCAACCAGCTGCGCCTGTTTTCGCGCCAATGGCCAGTAGGGGCCCTTGTGCGGAGCGGTGAAGTTCATCTGCGCGTAGAACGGCTGGCCTTTGGCGCGCTGATTCCAGTGGGTGCCGTCGAAAGGCTTGTCGCCGTGGAAATTGAAGTCCGTCTTGCCGGCGACGCGCATACCGGGTACCACCTCCGTGATGTTCGCCGTGAAGTACCCGGCGTCGTGCAATCGATGGGAAACCAACCGGACTCCATCGGGCAGCCGGTAATTGTCCTTGCGGTGGCTGCGATGGTTATGGGCGCCCAGCGTCGTCTGGTAGACGCCGGTGTTCCAAGCTGAGCGCGCCGGCGAGCAGACGGGCGCGGTGGTGAAGCAATGCGTAAAGCGCGCGCCTTCCGCCGCCAGCCGATCCGCGTTCGGCGTGTTCACCAGCGGGTGACCATAGCAACCGAGTTGCGGCCCCAGGTCGTCGCCCAAAATCCAAAGGATGTTGGGTTTGGTTTGGGCGCTGAGGTGGAGCGCGGGAGCGGCGAGGGTGAGGGCAGTGCGGCGGGTCATCTTAGACTTTCCAGCATATCCCGAGCCTATCCCGAATCGTATTCATGGCCGGTCCAACACGGCTCCGGCAAATCGACACTGCCTTCGCGCAATTTCGCTCCTTGGCTGAGGAAACGTAAAGCTGAGGGCTATTCGATTGTTGTATTCGTTGTTGGTCGGCCCTCGCCAGAAGCTCATATTGGACGCGTCGCACAGCGTGTCGTGGCAGGCGGGCACCACGTTGACGACGATACGGCGCTATGGCCGGGCGATTTTGTCGGATGAAAAAGCTTGACTCTTTAACGTGTTCGTACTAACGTATTAGTATGAAGCCACGCAAGACCGTGCTTACCGAGCAGGAACTGGAGTTGATGAAGATCATTTGGCTGCGCGAGTCGGTGACGGTGCGGGACGTTTATGAATCCTTGCTTGAGCATCGCAAGATTGCCTACACCACCGTCATGACGATGATGGGCATCCTGCAGGAGAAGGGCTACGTGACGAAGACGAACGACGCAAAGGCGCATGTTTACCAGCCCGCGCAGCCGAAGCAGCAGGTGGTGACGCACCTCGTGAGCGACTTCATCGAACGGGTTTTCAATGGCTCCGC
>JAYVUQ010000638.1:0-4683 GCA_043787785.1 Bryobacteraceae bacterium | reverse complement strand
CCCGCGCAAGGCCCGCTCGTAGATCCGCTTCACCATTTGCCGCACTAGGTCCGTCGCGCTCGCCTCGTCCAGCGGTCCCTGCCGCCCTTTCATCGCCTCATCCATCAATTGGTCAAAGTGTTTAGGTCTAGTTTCATCTCGTTCTCCTTCATTCTGCTTGAGAACCACGTTTTCACAATCCTTTTTACACCCTCGCCACGGGGCCACACTCTGCGGCGCGCTCACGCCTGTCAGCCAGAACAAAGGCAATCCTCCCCCATCCACCGCCCAGTCCATGGAGAACGTCCGCACTCTGTCGATGCGGGAGTTCTCGATCCGGATGAAGATGTAGAACTCCGCTCCGCCCTCCAAATATGTTGTGCCCCCGCGCGCAATCACCGGACGGGGGCCGGTTTGCGGCGCCAATTCGCAGCCCTACGATGAATCGCTCCAGCAACACATCTGCCGTTCGCCCGGCACTAGCGGCGCGGCATAGGCGATATCCCTCGCAGGGTGGCGTCCAAGCCACCCGCTACCGCCCGCGTCTGTTGCTTCACATTTTGCAAGCGGAGCTGTGCGGCGAGTAACGCGGTAAGGGTAAAGAGCAAATACTTCATTTATTCAGTAGCTCCACCAGGAAATCCGAAGCTTCCTTTGATTTCATGTTGCTCAGCCGTTGCACCGCTCGGCGCTTCAGTTCCGGATCGCTCTCTTTGCGCGCCGCCTCCACGATGTGCTTCACCGAGCCTTGTGAGAACAAGGCGTCCAAAATGCCACCCCTTACCGAGTTCTCTGGCTCCGTCGCATAGAGTGCGCCGAGATCATCGGCGCTGGTCTCTTTCTTCATGGAACCCAGCGACCGCACCGCCGCTATCCGCAACCGGCTATCCTTTTCCGTTCGCGCCACCTCGAGTAACTTTGCCGCGCTACCACTACGTGACATCGCTCGCAGGATCCGTTCCTTCCACTCAAAATTACTCTCGGCGCTATAAAGCTGCGCTAACTCATTTCCAGACTGCAACGAGCCCAACAAATCAATCGCTTCCCGTCGCAGTTCCGCATTCGTTTCGCCCCGGGCCACTGCCACCAAGTGTTCGCTGTCCCGCGAATTCAGGTAGCCACGCAACACCGCTCGCTTGATACTCACATCGCCTACGCTCCCGTAGATCTCAGCCAGCGTCTGTTGGCTGTCCTTCGAGCGGAACGTCCCTAAGTATTCCACCGCTCGCAGTTGTAAGTCCGGATTGGAGCCATTTCGCGCGTACTGGCTCACCGTCGTACGAGCCGGCTCGCTGGAACTCTGGGCCAGCACAAAGAGCGCTCGTTCCTTCAGCTTCGGCGACGATTTCGCCTCCGTCAGCAGCTTTTGTAACAACGGCACCGCGCGCTCGGGATCAGAATTCACCAAGGCGTTGATCGCATACAGCTTCAAGTCTTCGTCACTTTGTTTCTCGGGAGAGACACCCTGGCCCGTGGCCTGCTTCATTTCCGCGGTAAGCGCTTTCGCATCGTTCAGCCAGCGGCTCTGGGGAAACTGTTTCGCTAGTTCACCCAGCACGGCCACCGCTTCGTCGCGCTTCCCCAACTTACTCAGCGCGTAAGCCTTCCAATAATAGGCACCCTCCGCTCGGGCCGCCTTCGCTACAATCACGCGATCGAAACTAGTCACGGCCCGGTCGTAGTCACGATTGTCCAACGCCCGCGTCCCTTCCTGATAGGCGTCGTTCCGGTCGCTCCGGAATCGCTCCATCGACCGGCGAACATCTTCCGTAGCCCGACGCACGTCCTCCGCCACCCGGCGGTTATCGATATAAACTTGCGCAACCTCGACATCGACGTCCACCGCGGGTTGGGCGGCCGAGGGTAAAATGGCCACAACAATTAGACTAATTAATTTCATAATTCATCTTCTCCACTTACAAATTGGTTGATCGCCCAGCCGGATTCCCGGCTCTCGAACTGCGAACGAAACACGTTCACCTTAAATAGCAAGCTGCGTTCCTCAACGCGGTGCCGCAACTCTTCTAATTGCGGCTCCGGCACAGAAGGAGGGCTGTGCGCAAGTTCCAACATCACTCGCTCCAACTCCTCCAACAGCGCGATCACGGCATAGTCTCCGTTGCTCGCCGCCGTCTGCCGGTAGAGCCGATTGGCCTCCAACAGGTTTTCTGCCACCCCTTGCTCCCATGCAATGTCAAAATGTCCATTCTTGGCCTGCGCATGCGATAGTTCCACCAACAAGATCCTGGTACGCTCCAGGTGCGCGCCCAAAGCGACTAACAACACCCGCTCCCGCAATTGCGCTGCGTCAGCCACCGCCGGCACTGGCCGCAGACTTCCCCTCCCCGCCAGAAACGCGACTAATAACATTCCGCCCATCGTCGCCATCACTGCCACGGGCCGCCAACCCGGCCATACCCGGCACCAAGGCACCAAGTACCAAGCATTCTGCGGCCGCACCTGTCCCTCAATCCCTCCCCAAACCCGAGCTTCGTAATGCTCGTCAAGCTCCGGCACCGGCAAGCTGTCCACCGAATTCAGCACTCGCTGCAACGCTTGATAGCTCACCCGGCAGTGCTCGCACCCGGTCAGATGCTCAGCCGCTTCCGGCGCCTCGCCGTAGTAGTACAGAACCAGCTGTTCCTCGTTGGGATGATCGGTCATACTTTGTTTACCAATGGCTCCAGTGCCCTCCGTAGTTTATGCACCGCGCGAAAAATGCTCTGCTTGGTGGAGTTCGCCGAAACGCCCAGCGTCGCGCCGATCTCTTCAATCGATTGCCCCTCAAAATGGCGCAGCACAAATGCCGCCCGCTCCATCTCGGAACAACTATCCAGCGTCGCCGCCACCTGCCGCTGCACTTGGCTGCTGTAAAGCAACCGGTCTGGCCCCGGCCCGGTCGACCTCACTTCCGTCTCCGTGGGCAACTGTGTCGAAGCCGCGTGCCGCTTCCGCACTCGCAGCAAATCTAACGAATAATTGGCCGCAATGCGGTAGACCCACGTCCCAAAACTACTCCGCGCATCCCACCGGTTCAAGTGGCGATAGGCCCGCAAAAAAGTCTCCTGCACCACGTCCTCAGCATCCTGCTCGTTGGCCATCATGCGATAGGCCAGCCGGAAGACACTTCGGCTATACCGATCCACCAGCGTGCGATAGGCGTCACCGTCGCCGCTTTTCGCCAGGGCGACGGCCAAGCTGTCTTCCATTCAATCCATTAGACTGCGCTCGCCCATCGCGGTTAGCAACGTATAATGAGGCCAGCACCCGATGATTTTCGCCATTCTCCTGCTCGCCCTGGCTGACGAACGGCTGGATTCGTGGAAGGCTCTGCCGCCGGTCACCTTGCAGGCGGACTTACACCACGTCCAGGGCATCGATGTCGAGGACGGAGTCCTATGGGTATCCTCCGTCGATGCTCGCGCCCGAATCGGCTATCTCTCCCGCTTCGACCTCGCCTCCGGCCGGCTACTCAATCAAGTGGAAGTGCATGAAGGCCAGCGCTTCCACCCCGGCGGACTCACCCTCGATCAGGGCTCCGTCTGGATCCCCGTCGCCGAATACGATCGTCACGGCCCCACCACCATTCAGCGCCGCGCCAAAACCACCCTCGCCCTTCTCGCCAGTTTTCCCGTCAACGACCACATTGGCTGCATCGCCGCCGGAAAGGTCGGCCTCATCGGCGGCAATTGGGATAGTAAGTTGCTCTATCGCTGGACCCGGCAAGGCAAAGAAATTTCGAAAACACCCAACCCCGGGAATACCAGTTACCAGGACTTGAAGATCGTCGGTGGTCAATTACTGGGCTCTGGCAACCTATCGAAACTAGAGGGTGCCATTGAATGGCTCGATCTGCGTGATTTCCGCGTAAAAAAGCGGCTTCTCGCCGGCCCCACTAGCCGCGGCCTCACTTACACCCACGAAGGCATGACCCTCCGCCAACGCCGCCTCTACTTACTTCCCGAAGACTTCCCCAGCCGCCTCTTCACCTTCATCCAGCCCTAACGCGAAAACGCCCGCTCACTCCGAAGAGCAAGCGGGCATTTCTGCGTCAATCAATTCTTAGCTAAAGAGGACCGCGGCCACTTTCTCAGTAATAAAGGCTTCGAGAATATCTCCCGCCTTCACGTCCTTGTAGTTAGACAGCGAAATACCGCACTCAAAGCCTTGTTTCACCTCGGGGGCATCGTTCTTGAATCGCTTCAAGTTCTCAATCTTACCCGTATGCACCACGACACCGTCGCGCAGCACCCGCACTTCGCTGTTGCGCGTAATAAAGCCTTCCTGCACGAAGCTGCCGGCCACTTGCCCCACCTTCGTAATCTTGAAGACCTCGCGGATTTCAACTTTGCCCTGATACGTTTCGCGAATAATCGGCTCCAGCATGCCGGTCATCGCCTTCTTGATCTCGTCCACCACCTCGTAAATAATCGAGTGTTGGCGGATGTCGATCTTCTCCTTGTCGGCTAGCGACTTGGCCGTCTTCTCCGGCCGCACGTTGAAGCCGATGATGATGCCGTTGGAAGCCGTAGCCAACAGGACGTCCGTCTCGGTAATCGCGCCCACGCCGGTGTGGATCACGCGAATCGAAACTTGCTCGTTCGATAGCTTGCTGAGCGTATCGCCCAACACTTCGGCCGAGCCGCCCACGTCGGCTTTGATAATCAGGTTGAGTTCCTTGCCGTCGCCTTCTTTCATCTGGCG
>JAYVUQ010000637.1:0-1835 GCA_043787785.1 Bryobacteraceae bacterium | reverse complement strand
AATTCTATTGGGTGAAACATGAAATTCCGGGGAGGCTGCAGCTGATTTATCTGCTCCGGATTGAGGATAGCAGACGACGTACGACGCTTTGGCTTAAGCCGCTGATTGTGCGGGAGAAAATAGCTGTGACCGGACTTAGGGCTTCCATTCCGGGCGGCGTTTTTCTAAGAACGCTTCAATGCCTTCCTGGGCGTCGGCGGTTTGGGCGTTGAGGGACATTACCTCCTTGGTGAGGTGGTAGGCGGCGAGGGTGTCGAGTTCGGCTTGGTCGTAAAATGCCTGCTTGCCGAGGGTGACCGTAGAACGGGCGGCGGAGGCGATGGATTCGGCCAATTGGAGGGTGGCGGGGCGGAGCATCTTCTGTGGGACGGCCTGGTTGATGAGGCCCCATTCGGCGGCCTGGGCGGCGGGGACGGGCCGGCCGGTGAGCAACATTTCGAGGGCCCGTTTGCGCCCGACGCTGCGCGTGAGCTCGACCATGGGGGTGGAGCAAAAGAGGCCGATTTTGACGCCGGGCGTGGCAAAGGTGGCGGTGTCCGCGGCGATGGCGAGGTCACAGGCGGCGACGAGTTGGCAGCCGGCGGCGGTGGCCACGCCTTGCACTTCCGCAATTACGGGTTGTGGGATCCGCTTGAGGGTAAGCATGAGTGCGGTGCAGGCGTCGAAGATTTCGCGGTAGTCGTCGAGCGTGCGATCGCGCATTTCCTTGAGGTCGTGACCGGCGCTAAAGACGGGACCGGCGGCGGCCAGAATAACGACGCGCACGTCGGGGCTAAGGGCCAGGAGGCTGGCCTGGAGTTCGCGCATCATGGCCAGCGATAGGGCGTTCCGGCGAGTCGGCTGGTTCAAGGTAAGGATGGTGATGGGGCCGTGATTTTCGCGTTCCAACATGACGTTAGGAACGATTCTAGCGGAATGAACTGAATCCAGTTGGGGAGAAGGCGCATCCCTTCGTATGATGAAGGTACTCACTACACTGCTCTTTGCCGCTCTGACCACTATGGCTGCTGACAATATCCACGAATTTACGATGAAATCCATTGATGGCAAGCCAACATCGTTGGCCCAATATAAGGGAAAGGTCTTTTTGGCGGTCAATGTGGCCAGCCAATGCGGCTACACGCCGCAGTATGCGGGCCTGGAAGCGCTTTACAAGAAATACAAAGACAGGGGCCTGGTGGTGGCGGGATTCCCGGCCAATAACTTTGGCGGCCAGGAGCCAGGCACCGATAGCGAGATTAAGACGTTTTGCGACCGTACTTACAAAGTGACTTTCCCGGTCTTCTCGAAGATTTCGGTGAAGGGTGCGGATCAGGCTCCGTTGTATCAGTACCTGACGCAGAAGGGCGGTGAGGTGAAGTGGAACTTCGCAAAGTTTTTGATTGGCAAGGACGGCCGGGTGATCAAGAAGTTTGATTCCGGGGTGGAGCCGACGTCTGAAGAACTGACTAAGGCGATTGAAGCGGCGCTTTAATTTTTTATTAAATGGGGAGACGGGTCAGGAGGCCCATCCCACCGGAATTGCATTAGGTGACTTCGCCTAGGTCCGTGTTGCGGGTTTCGGGCAGGCGGAAGACGATGATGGCGCCGAGCATGAAGAAACTGGCGTTGAGAGCGAGCGCCGTGCCGAGGCCTTGAGAATCGGCGATGGCGCCGACCAGGAAAGGGGCGAGGGCACTTAACCCTCTGCCAAAGTTATAAGCGAAGCCTTGGCCGGTGCCGCGGATCCTGGTGGGGTAGAGTTCGGCAAGCATGCTGCCGAAGAGTGAGAAAAAGCCGGTGCCGAAGAAGCCGATGAAGGGGCCTAAGAGCAATAAAACCGTGGGGGCACTTTG
>JAYVUQ010000636.1:0-9885 GCA_043787785.1 Bryobacteraceae bacterium | reverse complement strand
CAGGCCACCGGCTACGGCGCCGCCTTGCCCGTCGCCGGCGGCACGGCGGCCCAAGCCCAGGAAGCCCTCGAGGTCCGGCGCGAAAGCGACTATCAGCAGGTGAAGCACCGCGCCATCGTCACCTCGGCGATCGCCCTCGCCGCCATGACCATCGGTATGGCGGCCATGCACGACACCCGTTGGCATTGGGTCTGGATGGCCGCCGCTGCCTACGCGATGGCGTGGCCCGGTCGGCAGTTTTACACCCGTGCCTGGTCCGCGCTCCGCCACGGCGGCACCAATATGGACGTCCTGGTCGCGCTCGGCACCGGCGCGGCCTTCTTCTATTCGGTCGTTGAGACCTTTCGCGGCGGGCATGACATTTACTTTGAAGCGGCGATCACCATCATCGCTCTCATTCTCGTCGGCCGCACTCTCGAAGCCCGGGCCACTCGCCAAACATCCCAAGCCTTGCGCCACTTGGCGAATCTGCAACCGCCCATGGCCACCGTTGTGCGCATGTTTGTCGAGCAGTCCATCCCGGCGGCCCAAGTCCGGCTGGGCGAAATCGTCATCGTCAAGCCCGGCGAGCGCATTCCCGTCGATGGCCTCGTGCTCAGCGGCTCCAGCTCCATCGACGAATCGATGCTCACCGGCGAGCCCATGCCCGTCCCCAAGAACTCCGGCGACCTCGTCAGCGCGGGCACCATCAACTCGCTCGGCGCCCTTCGCCTCAAGGCCACTCGCGTCGGCGCCGACACCACCCTCGAACACATCCTGCGCCTCTTGCGCGAGGCCCAAACTTCCCGCGCTCCCCTCGAACAACTGGCTGATCGTGTCAGCGCCGTCTTCGTCCCCGCCGTCGTCCTCATCGCCGTCGTCACCTTTGCCGCTTGGCTCATCGCCGGCCAATCGCTCGCCACCGCGCTTACCCGCGCCATCGCCGTCCTCATCATCTCCTGCCCCTGCGCCATGGGCTTGGCCGTCCCGGCGGCAGTGATGGTCGCCACCGGCCGCGGTGCCAAACTCGGCATTCTCATCCGCGGCGGCGACGCCTTAGAACGTCTGGCCCGGGTGCGCCGCATCGCCTTCGACAAAACCGGCACCCTCACCGTCGGCCGCCCCGCCGTCCAAAGCGTCACGCCCGACGATAACGAAATCCTCCGTTGGGCCGCCGCTGTCGAACGTTACTCCGAACACCCGCTGGCCAAAGGTGTCTTGGCCGAGGCCCAAAAGCGTGGCATCGCTCTCGCTACCGCGCAAGACTTCGCTGCCCTGCCCGGCGAAGGCGTCAGCGCCGTCGTCGATGGCCATCGCGTCGTCGTCGGCAGCCACCAGCAGGCCAGGGTCCAAGTCACCGTGGATGGCCAAATGCTCGGCGTCATCAACTTTACCGACGAGGTGCGTCCAGAAGCCGCTGCCGCCGTTGCGGCTCTCAAGCAGCTCGGCCTGATTCCTTCCTTGCTTAGCGGCGATCGCTCCGACGCCGTCCGCGAGGTCGCTCAATCCCTCGGCATTACCGACTTTGCCGGTAGTCTCCTACCCGCCGACAAGCTCGCCCGCATCCGCGCCTGGCAGGCCGCCGGCGACGTCGTCGCGATGGTGGGTGACGGCATCAACGACGCCCCGGCCCTGGCCCAAGCCGATGCCGGCATCGCCATGGGTACCGGCACCGATATCGCCCGCCAGGCCGCCCATGTCACCCTCCTCAGCGGCCATCTCGAACGCGTCCAGCGCGCCGTGCTCCTGGGCCGCGCCGCCCTCAGGGTCATGAAGCAGAATCTCTTTTGGGCCATGGTCTACAACACCATCGCCATCCCCGCCGCCGCCCTCGGCCTGCTCAACCCCATCGCCGCCAGCGCCGCCATGGCCCTCAGTTCCTTCAGCGTCGTCTTGAACAGCCTGCGCCTCCGCAACGCCGCTTCATCGGCTAACCCCTAATCCAATCAACTCGCTCCCACTAATTTCCGGATCTCCGGCAGTAACTCCTCATAACTCATCCGCCCCGGATGATACAGCCGCACCAATCCCGCCCCATCCACTAACACCAACGTCGGCGACGTGCTCGACCCGTATTGCCGAAAAGTCTCTTCACTCACCGGCGAAGGCGCATCTACTAAATCTGGATAGAAGGCCCGTCTCACTTGGTCGATATATTTCAACTCCGCCGCTGGCGTTGTATCCGCCCCCCCCGCCACATATCCATAGCGCTGCGTCGGCATCACTACCGTCAACCCCTTGTTCTGAAATTCCCGTCGCAATTGCGCCAATACCGGGCCTTGCATCTTACAATCCGCACACCAATGCGCCCAGAAAAATAGCACCACCGGCTTGCCTTTATAGCCCGCCAATGGCTTCGGCTTACTGCCCAAATATTCCGCCATCTCAATCGCCGGCGCCGGTTGCCCCGCCAACGACAGTAAGTTCAAATTCTTTTGAATCCGCGCCCGCATCGACGTCGCCTTCCAGGCCTTCACTTCTTCGTTCAAGAACGCCACGGCCTCCGAACGCTGCCCCTGCGCCGCCATCGCCTGCCCCTGCACCTCAATCGAAGCGCCCAAACCCGTCGGTAAGTGCCCCTCCGCATCCAGCTTGCGCGACTTCAACAATCCCAACGCCATCTCGCGCGCCTTCGCCGCATATCCCAGAGCCGCATCGTATTTCTTCGCCGCCAGCGCTGCCCGCCCTAGCCAGGAGAATGCCTCAACATACTCGCCATTCACCCCCTGCGAGGACTTGTAAGCAGAAGCTGCCCGCTCAGCCCCGCCAAAGTCACCCGACAAGGCCAGCGCCTTCACCTCCGCCACCACTTCCGCCTGCAAACCGAACGCGACCAAAAACATTAGCCACTTCATGCCAGTAAGTTCCCCCCATCCACCACAATCGTTTGTCCCGTCAGATACGAACTCTTCCCACTCGCCAGCATCAATGCAATCTCGGCAATCTCCATCGGCTGCCCCAAATGCCGCAACGGCTGGTTGCCGATAAAGCCTTCCCGCCGCGACTCATCCTTCCAGTAATACTCGCTCAACTGCGTCTGGATCAACCCCGGCGCAATCGCATTCACTCTTACCCCCGCCGGCCCTAACTCCAACGCATAAGATTGCGTCATCATAATCAACGCCGCCTTCGTCATCGAATACAACAAACTCGCTGGCTGTGGCCGCAACCCCGCCACCGACGCAATATTAATAATTGACCCCGACCCCTGCCCCACCATCACCGGCCCAATCGCCTGCGTCAAGCGCCACGCGCTCTTTAAATTCGTCTCCACCATCTTATCGAACTGCGCTTCGTTGAATTCCAGGCAAGGCCCCTGCGCAATATTCGTCGCCGCATTATTCACTAGCACGTCCACCCGCCCGTTATGCCCCTTCGCCCGCGCCACTAACTCCGCCAAATCGGCCGCCTTGCCCACATGCGCCACCACCGGAATCACTTGCCCTGGATATCCCAAAGCCGTCAGCCGGCCCGCGGACGCATCCAGTGTCTCGGCCTTGCGCCCACAGATAAATACCGTCGCCCCTTCGCGCATCAACACCGCCGCAATCGCCTCGCCGATCCCCCTACTCGCCCCCGTCACAATGGCCGTCTTACCCTGCATTCAGCACCCCCCATGTATATGACGCACTCACGGCCAAATCATCCCGCTGCGCCGCCGCCACCTGCTCTTTCGCCGGATTCACATACGGCGTCAGTGGCGCAGCCCGGTCCGCGTAACTTATGAATCGTGAATACTCCCAAGCCGGCATCCGCCGGTAGGCTTCCCAAAATTGTGGCTCCTGCACCTTAAAGATCCGCGGCCCAAAGCAGATAATTTCCATCGACAGCGCCTTGCCTGGGCATAGCTGTACGTACTTCTTCACCCACTCGCCGATCTTGATGTTGCCCTCCCCCATGCGCATCCACTGTACGAAGAGCCCCTCTTCCGTACGCCACAAATAGCTGTCCCGCACATGGCTGGTCAACACATAAGGTGCCAGCGTCTCCAGCGTCAAATGCGGATCTTCCAGCGCCCACACCGGATTGCCCGAATCGAGACATGCGCCCACCGTATCCTTGCCCGCCGCCTCAATCAGCCCCTTCAACTCCCGCGCCTGCAAATCGCCCGCATGGTTTTCCACCGCAATCTTCAAGCCCGCGTCCTGCGCCCGCGTCCGCACCGCCCGCAGAGTCTTCACACAATTCTCGATATGCTGCTCCAGCGGCACCACCGTGCGCCGGTCATCCATCGAACCCAGCACGCACCGCACCAGCTTGGAGCCCGCCACCCGCGCACCCTCAATCACTCGCGACAACTGCTCCACCGCCGTCCCCTGTGCCGCGTCGAACCGTTTCGACGTCTCGCAGATCGACAGCATACCGATCTCGAGCGCAATCCCCAGCTTCTCGGCATGTGCCCGCACCTTCTTCAAGTGCTCGGGCTCCAAACCTCCCAGGAAGCGCAACTCCGAAAAGTGTACGACCTCCGCCCCCAACTTGGCACAATGATCCAGGTATTCAAAGGCCGTAAAGTTCGAGTTCCGGATGCTAAACAGGTCCACGCCGAATTTGATATTAGGTTTCATGAGGGCGGCTGCCGATGCCAAGCTGGCGGTACTCGCGGCGACAAATGCGCGACGATTCATGCTTCAAATTATGTCAGTTTTCTACCGCGCTAACCTAGAAGGAGTGCTGCAAAAGCTCGATCAACTTCCCCTCGCCTCCCGCACCCCACTCGCCTGGGGCCCCCAAGCCCTCGCCGACCCCATCGCGCTCCTCATCGATCACGCCTTCCTCGAAATGAAAGCCGCCCAAAACGCCATGGAGTTGATGACCCGCTGGCCTCAGGATTGGACGCCCGGCTGGGTAGAAACCATGACCAGCGTCGCCCGGGACGAAACTGCCCATCTCGCCCAGGTCACCCGCCTCTTGATCCGCCGCGGCGGCCGCCTCGAACGCGGCCACAAAAGCACCTATGCCGCCGCCTTGCGCCAGCTCGTCCGCGCCGGTAAATCCACCGAAACATTAGACCGTCTTTGTGTTTCCGCCCTCATCGAAGCCCGCTCCTGCGAACGCTTCGCCGTCCTCGCCGCTAGCACTAGTGACGAAGAGCTCGCCAAATTCTACACCGCGCTCTTTTCCTCAGAAATGGGCCATTTCAAGGTCTTTTTGCGGCTCGCCCACAAAATGGCACCCCAGCCCGAAGTCGCCCGCCGCTGGGAACAGCTCCGTCACGCCGAAGCCGAAATCATCGCCGCCCAACCCCCCGGCTGCCGCATCCACTCCGGAGTCGCCACCGCGTGAGCCTCACCTACTGCGCCGCCGTCCGCAAAGGCCTCGACGCATGGAACACCCGCTACCACGACACCGAATACGGCTTTTCCCTCGCCACAGACGACGAACTCTTCGAACGCCTCATCCTCGAAATCAACCAGGCCGGCCTCTCCTGGCTCACCATCCTCAAGAAGCGCGAAGCCTTCACCCGCGCCTACCACCGCTTCGATATCGCCACCGTCGCCAGCTACACCGAAGCCGACCGGGCCCGCCTCCTCGCCGATTCCGGCATCATCCGCAACCGCCTCAAAGTCAACGCCGCCATCGAAAACGCCCGCCGCATCCAAAATCTGGGCTCCTTCCAAAATTGGCTCGAACACCGCCGCGGTCTCGCCTTCGACGCCTGGGCCAAAGAGTTCAAGCGCACCTTCCTCTTCACCGGCGGCGAGATTGTCCGCGAATTCCTTGTCAGCACCGGCTACCTGCCCGGAGCCCACGACCCAGACTGCCCCATCTACACCAAGCTCAACCCGCAGCGTGCTCCCGCAACCAGGGAACCAGCTTCTCAAAAGTGAACTCGTTGGCTTCGTAGAGCGCCATCATGAATTCATAAGCCTCCATCGGGTCCACCGTCAGCCGTACGCCATTGATGGCCAAAAAAGTATAGGTCGCCGCAAACGCCGTGCGCTTGTTGCCATCGACGAAAGGATGATTCTGCGACAAGCTCTCCCAAAGCGCCGCCGCTTCTTCATCCAAATCAGCGTAATATCCAGTCTGCGGCCGGTAGAGTGCGGCGTCCAGTAGCCCATGATCCCTCACCCCTGCCGCGCCTCCATACCGCTCCACTTGGTCGGCATGAATGGCCAACACCTCCGCCATGGTGAGGTAGTCGTTCATTCCGCCAGTTTCTTGTAGAGCGGGCTATACTTCTCGTGGCTCGCAAGGTAAGCCCCCATCACATGCGCCCGTGGTTTGGCCTGTTTATGCTTCTCGACCAGATCGGCCAGCGCCTCGTCTACCAAAGCCTGAATCTGCCGCCCCTCATTCTGCGCCAACAAGCGCACCGCGCTGAGGGTTTCGGCATTCACCTGCGTTGCAAACTTCTCGCGGACCTGAGACATGGCACTCCTCTTTCTCGCACTTCTACTTTATCTTGACAAATCATGATCCGTCAATTCGTCCTATCGACGCCAGTCTCAATCACAGCAATTCCAAAACTACGGCAAGACATTCTCAATAATAGACTTATCCCAGTACCCCCATTCCTATCGGCGGCTCATTTTAGGCGAGCCATGCGAACCTGGAGATTGCCCCCATCGCGATGCTCAAACTAGCCCACCCCGTAAGGGGTGGGGCGTATTACATCGCAAATAACCAGCCAAACCCAATGAAATCAACAACTCCCCGGTTTGTTTCGTCAATCAAGATCGCAGACGTAAACCTGCGTGATTCCCGTCCGGTCGCTGCCAAAGGCGATCCGCGTCTCGTCCGGGCTCCACGACGGATGCGGGTGTGTCCACTGCGGCCCGTAAACCGTATCGGTGGAAGCCTCCATCCAGCTCAACGTCGCGCCGGATTTGGCCGCGCTCCGGGCCGCCGCAAAGTCCTCCGCCAAGGCGTATCGCGAAGTCTTCCATTGGCTGCCCTGGTTCGTCGCCCCGCTTTCGCAAACGAGCTCCCTTTCCCCCGTGGCCACGTCAATCAGGTGGATCCCCAAATCGGGATGATTGGTGTCGCACAGCACCCGCGTGCCATCGGCATTGGGCGCAATGTGCCAGGCGTTGAAATCGGCAATCGTGGTGATCGCCCGTGTCGTCCAGTCCATGCGGCACAGCTTATGCGGCCACACCGTAAACACCAGGTCGCCGGTGTTGCCCAGGAAAGTCTCGTGGACGACGAACTCGTCGTTACCGTGCTCATACAAACACTCGAGCCCCGTGCCATCGCGCCGGATCCGGTGCATCCTTGGAGCCGGATCGCCCGCAAACTCAATCCACTCGGGCTCCAGCGGATGAAACTGCGGGTGGATCACCGTGCGGGGATAAGGGATAAACTCACCTCCCGAACCATCCGTGCGCGCCACCGCCAACCCGTTCTGGCCATCGCGCTTCATCGCCGCGGTCAACCACTCACCGTCCGCGCTAATCGAGGGCTCACCCACGGAAGCCCCGGCAAAATCGGCGACCAGCCGCTCCTCCAGCGTATGTCGGTGAATCGCCCACCAAGCCCCCGCGCGAGTAAAGATCAACTCATGCCCGCGCGGAGAAAGGGCTGGCGAGTAAGGATGAATGCCCGGCCCAAACGTCATTTGCCGAAAGCCGTCCGGATCGCTCTCCCAAAGCTGCGCGCTCCCCGATTCGTAAGAGATGAAGAACATCCCGCCCTCGGGGTAGAACGAGCTCTGCAGAAAGTAAGTCGGATGCGAAATCGCATCAAAGCGAGTAACTTGCCGCGCCTCCCTCATAGCCCCAGATACAAATCCCGGCCCTTCACCAAATTCGCAATTTTCCGGTCGGCAATGGAACGCTTCAGCATCCAAAAGCCACAGTCCGGGTGTACCCAACCCAAACGCCCCGGGCCAATCCGCTGCTCAATCAATTCCATCTTCTTCGCAATCTGGTCCGGCGTCTCGATATGGTTTACCTTGATATCGATCACCCCCAGGCCCATAGAAATCTTGGCATCGACGTTTTTCAGAACATCCAGATCTTCTACCGGCCGATGGGCTAACTCCAGCACTAAGTGGTCCACTGTAAGTGCATTCAGGAACTCTACCAACGTGGCCCAGTGCCCCGCCTGAATTGTCTGCCCGCCGTAGTTACCAAAACAAAGATGTACCGCGCGGCGGCCTTTGATCTTGGCTAGTACCCGGTTAATGGCCCGCGCCGCCATCGGCGCATCGGCCGGGTTGCCGGGGATATTGGCCTCGTCCACCTGGATGCAATCGCAAGGCAAGTTAGCCACCTGGTCGGCAATTACGTCGGCCATGGCCATTAACATGGTCTCGAAGTCGGGATAGTGATTATCGAGTAACGTCCGGGCCAGCATATAAGGGCTAGTGACGGTGAACTTAAACGGGCCACCGGCTACCGAAGCGGCCAATTCGCAATCGGCGAGTAAGTTCAGCGACCCCTCGCTCAGCGGGCCTTCGATCACCCCGGCGGCCTTGCGCCGGAACTGCATGGTGGTTTTGCGGGCAAACGCCTCGTGGTCACTGCGGCCGACCTGGGTACGGATGCCGCCCATGGGCCGGATGAAGTACTCAATCATCCCGTTAGTATCGGGGTGGTTGATGTCGAAGCGATAGAGCTCGCCATCGGTAGGTAAGTCAATGCCGGCTTGGCGTTGAAAGTCAAAAACGACTCGCGTCGCGTCTAAGCGAGCCTGTTCGCTGGGCAGCGCGGCAAGCCAGTCGGGTACCGGATACGACCCAACGGTCGTCGTAAGAATGCGTGGTTGTGACATGTAAGTAATAACTAAACTACGTAGGGCTTGCGGTAATCGCGCGTAATCAACTTATCGGCTTCGGCGTCGCCCGAAAACTTACGCTTGGCGTCGTCCCAAGTCAGCTTCCGGCCCACGCGGTAACTGATATTCGCCATGTGGCAAAGCGCCGCCGCTCGCGCGCCGATTTCAATCTCGGCATTCAAGTCAGAAGACTTGCGCGAACGGCAAGCCTTCAGGAAATTCTCCATGTGGGCCTGGGTGTCGTAACCCACCGGCTGCGGCTTCTCGTCGAGAATCTTCTCGCTATTTTCGCCTTTGAAGACCTGGAAGCCGTTGCTATCGACATTCATGTAGCCGTCGGAGCCAAAGAAGATATTGCCCACCGTGTTGGTGCCGCGCCGGAGCAAGTAACTCTCGGGGCCAGTTAGTAAGCCGCGTACCTCGAACTGCATTTGCACGTCGCCGAAGTCGAACGTGGCCGACTGCGTATTCGGCGTCTCCTGATCGTCGTCGTAAAGAAACTTGCCGCCCGTCGAGACGGTGGTCTTGGGCAGGCTGGTCTTACCCAACCCCCACAGGCAGATGTCCATCTCGTGGACGCCCTGGTTACCGATATCGCCATTACCGGTATCCCAAAACCAGTGCCAGTTATAACGGAAACGATTCCAGCTGAATGGTCGCTTAGGCGCGGGCCCCAAAAATTGGTCCCAGTCGATCCCCGGCGGCACCGGCTCCTCGGCCGTCCGGCCGATCGACTTACGCCGCTTGTAACAAAGCCCTTTAGCGAAATACACCTTGCCGATGATCCCTTCGCGTAGTAACTGCATCGCGCGCATGTTATGCGTCGTCGACCGGCTTTGCGACCCGATCTGCACCATCCGTCCGGTCTTACGCGCAACCTCAACCATGCGGTAGCCCTCGTGGATGTTGTGGCTGGCTGGCTTCTCGCAGTAAACGTCCTTGCCCGCCTCCGCCGCCCGGATCATCGAAAGCGCATGCCAGTGATTCGGGGTCGCAATCGACACCGCGTCGATGTCCTTCGAAGCGAACAGCTCGCGCATGTCTCGAAACTCTTTGGCCTTTGCCCCACCGCTGCGCACCAAGGTGGCGTTGCTCTTCTCCAGAGCCGCCTGGTTCACATCGCAAAGCCCGGACATCTGCGCCCCCGGACTTTGCAGATAAGTGTTCAAATGGTCAGCCCCG
>JAYVUQ010000635.1:0-2183 GCA_043787785.1 Bryobacteraceae bacterium | reverse complement strand
GCTCCCGCCGGAATGAACGACTCACGTTGCCCGGCTTGAAAGGCGACCCACCCCGCCGAGACCGTCACCAAGCCTGCCCCTTGGTCATCCACGGCGAGCGTGTAGGCGCAGCCGAGGTCAATGCTGGTGCCCGCCGGCGTTTCGACGGCGAAGCTCTGAGATGGTGCCCAAATCAGCGCATGCAGCGTACCCCGGGTGAGCACCAGCCGCTGCTGTCCGGGCTGGGCGTTGACGATTTGCAACGCCGAGTTTGGCTCCAGCCGCAGCGAGCCCACGGCGCTCGCCTCCAATCGGGCGTGTTGGCCCGGCCCCGTGCGCACCACCTCGCCCAAGGCCAGCGTGCGTCCCGAGTCGAGTTGCCAAATCGATGCCGCGGGACGGCTGAGACGCCAGAGCATGGCGCTGAGCACCACCGCCGCGGCGATGGCCAATGGCCAGCCGATGGAGCGCCGCGTCCGCAGCGGTCGATAGGGAGGCGCCACATACGGGCCGAGCGCGCGTTCCAACTGCACAATATCCGGGTCCGCGGCGCCGGACTTATCCCACAAGTAGGAATCATCCCGCATGGTTATCCTCTTTCTTCAAAAAGCAACTTGCCCCTAACTCATCCCGGAGTAACTTCATTCCCCGGCATAGATTTACGCGTACCGAGGCGGGCGCGAGGCCGGTTTGCGCGGCAATCTCCGGGCCCGTCAGGCCCTCCACCAGCCGTAACATCAGCGTCTCGCTGTAAGTAGCCGGAAGCCGGCGGATCGCCTCAAGAATTTCCGACTCGTCTTGCCCATGGGCGGTGGCTCGCGGATGCGTGACGCCACCATTCCACTCGGTTACCTCCACCGTGCTGAACGGCGGCCGGCGACGGAAGTGATTCGTCCGGAAGTTACGAGCCATGGTGGCCAACCATGCTCCGAAAGCCCCTGGCTCCCGCAACTCAGGCAGTTTCCGCAGGGCGTGTAGGAACACTTCCTGCAGCACGTCTTCCGCATCGGCGGGCCGCAAATAGGCCAGCAACAGGCCGTGCACCATGCGGTGATAGCGCTGATGCAGTTGGGCGAAGGCTTGGCGATCGCCCGCCTGCGCAGCCACCACCCAGTCCGCTTCCGAAGCAGTAGCGTCCAGCGGCGGAACTGGGTTGCGGAGAGTCACGTGGTTCTTAGTCGGCGAGTAACACCTGCCGATAGTCGGCCAGCTTGGGCGGCACGCTAAAGAAGTGTTGTTTGGTAGCAATTTGAAGCTTACCGCTCTCGGCGCGAATCAGCACGCGTGGTTGGTAGTTCGCAAACTGCGGATTGGTGACCGCCAATTCGACGATCACGTTGTCCGCGGGCAACTTGCCAGCGATGGCGAAGACGCCGACCTGTTTGGGGAGGGCGATCACTTGCAGCGGCTGCCGTTCCAACTGGCCGTTCACCAGCGTAACGATGTGGGCGGTGACCATGGATTTGGCGGGCTCATGGCACGCGGTGACGGTGACGTTCAGCAAGGCGCCGGGCGCCCCTTTGCTGATTTCGAGATAGAGTCCTCCCGCGAGCGCGGCGGGGCTCAATGCCGACAGGAGAGTGAGCGAGCGAAGGAGATTCATAGTGCGGTCCTTTCACAGGTAAGGACACGCGCACCCGACGCGCCGTTAACGGCCGCGACAGAAAAATCTACGCGCTCACGGGCGACTGCGTGTGTTGGTGCAACATGGGCACCAAATCCTGAAGCTCCAGCGGCTTCGAAAGGTAGCCCACCATGCCCGCCTCCCCGGCTTCGCGGCGATCGCCCTGCATCGTGCGCGCGGTGAGCGCAATGATCGGGACCTCGCGGCCGTTCTCCCGTTGCCAGGCGCAAATAAGACGGGTGGCTTCAAACCCATCCATTTCGGGCATATGAATGTCCATCAGGACGGCGTCGAAGAGTTGTTCTTTGAAGCGATCCACCGCCTCCACGCCGTTGTTGGCAATGACGACTTGGTGGCCCATCTTTTCGAGCAACCGGGAGGCCACCTTCTGGTTGACGCGGTTGTCCTCGGCCAGCAGAATTCGCAGCGGCCGCAGTTCCGTGCCCACTCCTTCCATTCGCTTTGGAGACGGCGGGGCGGCGGCAAAGGATACGCGGAAGAAGAAACGGCTGCCTTGGCCCTCTTCGCTTTCCAGTTCCAGGTTGGTGCCCATCACGTGCGCCAGTTTGGAGCACAGGGC
>JAYVUQ010000634.1:0-2573 GCA_043787785.1 Bryobacteraceae bacterium | reverse complement strand
CCAGCGTCCCAACTATGGGGCGCTCGATTCGGCCGACGTGGCTTGGGCAGATGGGCAAGTTGACTTTTCAGCGATGGAACTTCTAGCCGAATGCTCGCGGCGGGTGTCCTGTCGGACGACAACGAAAGAGGGCGGCCCGCTCGATTTGACAAGGCCACCGGCGAAACCCTACCCTAGAAGTTGGGCTGGAACGCTGGCCCGGCGCCCTTGCCGGCGTAGCTCAGCTGGTTAGAGCGGCGGTCTCATAAGCCGCAGGTCGAAGGTTCGAGTCCTTCCGCCGGCACCATATGTTCCTGTTTCTGGTTCTTCCTTGTCGTGGGATAATCAGGAGTGTACGCTGCCCTCGCATGAAGCCTTCCCACATCCGCAATTTCTCGATCATCGCTCATATTGACCACGGTAAGTCCACGTTGGCGGACCGTCTATTGGAGGCGACGCACGCGCTCTCGGAGCGCGAAATGATGGCGCAGGTGCTCGATTCCATGGATTTGGAGCGCGAGCGCGGCATCACGATCAAGGCGCACGCCGTCCGGTTAGACTACAAGGCGAAGAACGGTGAGATGTATCAGCTGAACCTGATCGACACTCCGGGCCACGTCGACTTTACCTACGAAGTGTCGCGCAGCTTGCAGGCTTGCGAAGGCGCTCTGCTGGTGGTGGATGCTTCGCAAGGCGTGGAGGCGCAGACGCTGGCCAATACGTATTTGGCCATTCACCATAACCTGGAGCTGATTCCGGTGATCAATAAGATCGATCTGCCTTCGGCGGATCCGGACCGGATCAAGGATCAGATTGAGCAGATTATTGGCATTGACGCCTCGGAGGCCGTGCTCGCCAGCGCGAAGAATGGCATTGGCATCGAGGATATTTTGGAGGCCGTGGTGGCGCGGGTTCCACCGCCGACGGGCGACCCGGAAGCGCCGTTGCGCGCGCTGGTTTTCGATTCCTGGTTTGACCCTTACCGCGGAGTCATCATCCTGATGCGCATTGTGGATGGGCGCATCAAGCTGGGCCAGAAGATCAAGCTGATGATGAATGGCACTTTGCACGACGTGGAAGGCTTAGGCTATCAGTCACCGAAGCCGGTGCCTTGTAAGGAGCTTTCGGCGGGCGAAGCGGGCTTTGTTTACGCCAATATCAAGACGGTGTCCGATGCCAAGATCGGCGACACGATTACGGACGCTCTGAACCCGGCGGCGGAGGCGTTGCCGGGATTTCAAGAAATCAAGCCGATGGTGTTTGCGGGGCTTTATTCGGTGGAGTCCCACGAGCATGGCATGTTGCGCGATGCGCTCGAGAAATTGCGGCTGAATGATTCGGCGTTTAACTTTGAGCCCGAAAGCTCAGTGGCGTTGGGGTTTGGTTTCCGCTGCGGGTTCCTGGGACTCCTGCACCTGGAGATTGTCCAGGAGCGGCTGGAACGCGAATTCAACATTGACCTGATCACGACGGCGCCCAGCGTGCGCTATGTGGTGACGTTGACCAATGGCGACCTGCTCAATGTCGAGAATCCTTCGCGCTGGCCGGATCCGACCTTGATCGACAAGATCGAAGAGCCAATTATCGATGCCACGGTGATTACTCGCGAAGAGTATATCGGCGATATTTTGCAGTTACTCGAGGATAAGCGCGGGACGCAGAAGAAATTCGAGCATATTGGTGGCGGGCGCGTGTTGCTGATGTACGAAATGCCGCTGTGCGAAGTGGTGCTGGATTTCTACGATCGTTTGAAGAGTTGCTCGCGCGGTTATGCGTCGCTGGACTACACCTTGGCCGGCTTCCGGGTTTCGCCGATGGTGAAGCTGGATGTGCTGGTGGCGGGTGAACCGGTGGATGCGTTGTCGATTATTGTGCACCGGGAATATGCGCATGAACGCGGCAAGTTACTGATTGAGCGCTTGCGAAAGCTGATTCCGCGGCAGATGTTCGAGGTGGCCTTACAAGCGGCGATCGGCGCAAAGGTGATTGCCCGCGAAACGATTTCGGCGCGGAGCAAGAACGTGCTGGCTAAGTGCTACGGTGGCGATATTTCGCGGAAGCGTAAGTTACTCGACAAGCAAAAAGAGGGTAAGCGGCGGATGAAGCGGGTGGGCCGGGTGGAGATTCCGCAGGAAGCGTTCCTGGCGGTTTTGAAGGTGAGCCAGGGTTCGGGCGACGACTGATTGCTCGTGGTAGGCTCTTACAATGAGCCATCCAAATCCCTCACTCATCTGGGAAACCATGACGGCGCACCAGCGCTCGGCGGCCTTGAAAGCAGGCATCGAACTGGGTGTCTTTGCGGCGTTGGGGGACGGGCCGGCCACGGCACCGGATTTGGCGGCGCGTGCTGGGGTGCCCGAACGCGGCATGCGAATTCTGTGCGACTATCTGACGATTTCTGGCCTGATCGCCAGGGAAGATGGGCGGTACGCGCATACCGCCACCAGTGCGGTTTTTCTGGATCCGCGTTCACCGGCCAGCATGTCGCCGACGTTGCCCTTTTTGATGAACGACAAGATCATGCTGGGGTCGCGGCGGCTGACAGAGACGATCCGGGCAGGAAAGACAGCGCTTGACGAGCCGCTGGCGGGCGA
>JAYVUQ010000633.1:0-3636 GCA_043787785.1 Bryobacteraceae bacterium | reverse complement strand
GTTATTCTTCTTTACATAATCGAAGAATTCGGTGCCGGGGTAAGGATGAGCAATCGATACCTGAATGGTCTCAGTGTTTAGTTCTTTGGCGAAGTCGATGGTCTTGCGGATGGATTCGCGGCTCTCGCCCGGCAGGCCGACGATGAAATCGCCGTGAATGGTTAAGCCTAGGTTATGAGCATCGCGCGTATAGCGGCGCGCCATATCGATGGTGGCGCCTTTCTTGATATTTTTCAAGATCTGCTGGTCGCCACTTTCGTAGCCTACGATCATCAAGCGGCAGCCGGCCTCGCGCATCGCCTTCAACGTCTCGTAGTCGGTAGTTACGCGGCTGGTGCAGCTCCAAGTGAAGTTCAGCTTCTTCAGCTCTTTGCAAAGCTCAATCGTGCGCTCCTTCTTGTAGTTGAAGGTGTCGTCGTCGAAGAAGATTTCTTTCAAGCCCGGGAAATTTTCGAGCGCCCAACGGCACTCATTGACAATATCGGGAATCGAACGCAAGCGCCAACGGTGGCCCGAATGCGTCTGCGGCCATAGGCAGAAAGTACACATCGCCGGGCAACCGCGGGAGGTATAGAAACTGATAAACGGATTCAGCAGAAACGGTACGTTATACCGCTTAAAATCGAGATCGCGCTTATAAATCTTAGAGGCCCAGGGCAGTTCGTCGAGAGTCTCGATTACGGGACCTTCGGGATTATGCCAAATGCCGCCGCCCTCGGTGCGATAGCTGACGCCCGGCAGTTCCTTCAGCGGAGTGCCCTTGGCGTAGTTGACCACCTGATAGTCGAACTCGCGGCGCACGATAAAGTCGATCGCCGGGTTCTCGCGCAACGTCTTTTCGGGCTCCACGGTGACGGGCGGCCCGACGAAGCACACCTTCATCTTGGGGTTAGCTTCCTTCATCATCTCGGCCATCTTCACGTCGACGTGGAAGCCAGGAGTGGAAGTAAACAGCACTAAAAATTCGTAATCCGCGGCCATGGCCACGGTCTGCTCGATGGAGACCTTGTGGGGCGGAGCATCGAGCACCTTGCTATCGGGGAGCAAACCGGCCGGATAGCAGAGCCAAACCGGATACCAATAGCTTTCAATTTCACGGGAGGCCGGCCAACGGCTACTAGCGCCGCCGTCGAAACCCTCAAACGATGGCGGGTTGAGGAAGAGTGTACGCATAATCTTGGACTCTTTCAGTCTACCTTGTCGGATTCAATAAGGCCAGCGCGCTTGGCGGCCTTCAATTGACCCATCACGGTAATGATCAGCTCTTTGGCGTCTGCAACCAGGGTCATGATCAGTTGGACATCCATGGCCGGTTTGCCAGGTTGGCGCGCACTTTGACAATAAACCCCATGCTGACCCACCAACGACAAAGCGTCAGTCAGCATATCCAACGTCACCGCCAATCGGCCTCGCTCAAACCCCATCTGGAACTCGAGACGTTCCAGCTCTTCGGCACGATCCTGGTAGACAGACATGTACTTGAGCATAGGATGCAGCGGACCGGCCCCCCGGATTCACGTTTCCTCTGGCTGAGATTTAGGCCCCTACGGAGATCGAGACAGGACCGGCAGGCGCAGTGGATGCGCCGCCAGGGCACTTGCGGACCCGGCCGAGGGGCGTGGCGCGGAGCTGAATCTGATAGGTGAGTTCCAGGTTTTGGATGAAGTCGTCTGAGCCCAATGCCGAGTCGTGGCGGGTGGCGCGGCGAATGGCTGCGACTTCGCGGCGGGTGAGGGTCGTGAGGCTATCCCGCCAGACGGCGGGGGTGGACCAGTGGCGCTTGAATTGGTCGACGTCGAGCCAGGCGGGGGTTTTGGCCAACCCGAGATGGGCTTGGGCGGAAGACCAGCGGTAGGCCGCCGCAGTCTTGGCGATGCGAGCCCGGACGGCGTTCAATTCGACATAGCGGAGAGCGTTCTCCCAATGGGGGGTGTCGAGAACACAGGAATAGAAGCGGTTTTGCCAAACGCGGCCCGTGTTTTTTTGCGTGGCGTTGCGGTAGGTGGCATATTGCCCATTCACGTCCATCATGAAAAGGGAAATGGCGTCAGGGCAGTCGCCGATCGCGACCAGGTGGAAATGATTGGTCATGAGCGTGTAGGCCGCGATGCGCACCTCACGCTGTTCGCTGCCGGTTTCCAGCAACCACAGGAAGTGTTGCCGGTCGGCGTTGGTGGAGAAGACGGGCTGTTTGTTGTTGCCGCGCTGGGTGAGGTGGAGCCAGTGGCCGGGCGGAGCGAAGCGAAGTCTGCGTGGCATGAGTGCCTCCATGGATAAGTCGATTTCGGAGGCGAAAGTTCTCACTTATTTTCGAAGAAAATGCGCGAGCGAAGCGCAATTTCCGCAGTTGGTGGTCGCCAAGTGGCTCATTTGTCGAGATTTACCACAAATCGGGACCACCCCGTGGGTGGTCCCGATTCCGTGGATTCCTTGATTCTTTGGCATTGGACTCCCGGCTCCGGCTGCCGCGTCATTCTCAAGCCGCAGTAAGCGTGGGAAAATCTTCCGTCGCACTGTGTCGGAACTCTGCGTGGCGTTAAGCCTCTACACTCCGGAGGCGAAAGTTTTCCCTGAATTTGGGGAGAAATGCGCGCGAGAGGCGCGATTTCCACAGTTGTTGGTCGCCAAGTGGCTCATTTTTCGAGATTTGCCACAAACCCGGACTACCGCGTGGTGGTCCCGATGCCGAGGATCTCCCCAACTGCGAACGGCCACGCCCGGCCAAAGGTAGTAAGATACTCTACGAAGTGTCGGCTTGGTCCGGCTGAGTGAATGAACAGTAAGGATGCGAAAAATGACCGTGAATCGACGACAGTTTCTGGCCACTGCGGCCGCCCTGCCCGCCACCCTGAGCGCGCTTCCCGGGGATGCTGGCCCCATCAAACTTGCCGTCGCCACCTACTCGCTGCGTAGCTTCAAACGGCCCGAAGCCATCAAGATGATGCAGCAGTTGAACATCAAGTTTGCCGACGTGAAGGACTTCCATCTCGCCATCAAGGACGGCACGCCCGAAACCTGGAAAGAAGGGGCCAAGGAGTTCCACGATGCCGGCATCAAGCTCGTCGCTTGTGGCAATGTCGACATGAAGAAGCCGGAGGAACTGCGGCGCGCGTTCGAATATGCCAAGGCCGCCGGCTTCCCCTCCATCGTCTGCGCGCCTACCCAAGCTCAGTTGCCGGAGATCGAAAAGCTGGTGAAGGAATTCAACATCAAGATCGCCATCCACAACCACGGCCCCGAAGATAAGTTCATGCCGACGCCGCAGAGCGTGCTGGAAGCGGTGAAGGGTATGGACCCGCGCATGGGCCTCTGCATCGACATCGGGCACACCGCACGCACCGGCGCTGACAACGTCGAGTGGGTGGCCAAAGCCGGCGACCGCTTGCACGAAATGCATTTCAAAGACTTGAAGGATCCGCACAACGCCGACCCCATGGTCGCCAGAGCCAGCCAAGTGGACGTCGGCGACGGCGTGCTGCCCATAGCCGAAATCTTCAAGCAACTCGCGAAGCAGAAATACAAGGGCTATTGTTCGCTCGAATATGAGATTAACGCCAAGGACCCGCTACCTGGTATGGAGAAGTCCTTTGGGTTTATGCGGAAAGTGATTGCCGACCTGAAATTGGCCTGATTTAC
>JAYVUQ010000632.1:0-3751 GCA_043787785.1 Bryobacteraceae bacterium | reverse complement strand
AGTGGGCCGGTATGGAGAACGAAGGTGAGCGGCTGCGCTTCCTCGGCATGGGAGTCAGTCTCCGTGATCTGCGCGAAAATCTGACGGACCTGTGGGAGTCGACTATCTGTCGTCCCCTTGGTGTGGGCTGCCCAAGGAGCCGGGCACCAACGCCCTTAGTCACCGCCTCATTGCGGTGCAGGCGGCCGCCGTGGCCCTGGCCAACCGGTATCTTGCCCACGCCGAGGGAGTGCGAAACGTGGTCACCGCCTTTCCCGACGAGCTTCAAGGAGAGATCGGACAGGAGATCCTAGCCGCCCGGCGAGACCACCCCCAGGTGAACCTGCCCAATTTCCATTGCTGGTACCCCAGAGAAGCGAAAACCTCGCAGGCGTAGGGAACTGCCCCGGATCGCCAGCCACCGAACGCCGACCACCCTTGAGCCACCCGGATGCCTCTGCTATCCTCAGATGCAGGCCGGAAGAAGCGGCCGCGCAAGGAAACAGTCCAACATGTCTGGCCATTCCAAGTGGCATACTATCAAGCACAAAAAAGCGGCGCTCGATTCGAAGCGCGGCAAGGTGTTCACGCGCCTGATCAAAGAAATCGTCATCTCGGCGCGCAATGGAGGCGATCCGGCGGCTAATGCGCGCTTGCGCACGGCCATCGTGGCGGCCAAAAGCCTCTCGATGCCCGCCGACAACATCGCCCGCGCCGTCAAGCGCGGCACCGGTGAACTCGAGGGTGCCACGATTGAAGAAGTGATGTACGAAGGTTACGGCCCTGGCGGCGTGGCCGTACTGGTCGCCGCGGCTACCGACAATCGCAACCGTACGGTGAGCGATGTGCGGAGTATTTTCTCCAAAAACGGTGGCAACATGGGCGAGCCCGGCTCTGTCGCTTGGATGTTCAAACGGCGCAGCACGATCGCGATTGAAAAAGAGCATGCCGCCGAAGATACGCTGATGGACCTGGTGCTCGAGGCCGGCGGCGAAGACCTGCGCGACGATGGCGAAAGCTGGATGGTGCTCTCTGAGCCCGCCGCCCACGACGTCGTCCTCGAAGCGATCCAGAAGGCGAAGATCCCGACGCTCGCGGCCGAAATCGCTTACGTGCCCGAAAACCTCATCAAGCTCGAAGGTCAGCAAGCCCGCGCCATGCTGCGCCTTTACGATGCGCTCGACGACAACGACGACGTGCAGAACCTCTTCTCCAACTTCGACATCGACGAGCAGGACGTGGAGTAAAGGCCGATGCGTGTGCTCGGCATCGATTGCGGCACCGAGCGCACCGGCTTCGCGGTGGTGGATTGCCACGCCCGCACGCACCGGCTCATCGCCGGCGGCGTTATCGTCACCAGCCCCAAGTTGCCCTTGGCCGCGCGCCTGTGCAGCATTGCCCAGGGTTTGCGCGAGGTGATGGCTTTGCATGCGCCGAGCCACGCCGCTATTGAAGAGGTCTTTCACGCGGTGAATGTGAAGAGTACTCTGAAGCTAGCCCACGTCCGCGGCGTCGCCATGTTGGCGGTCACCGAAGCCGGCCTGCCGTTGGGCGAGTATTCGCCCCTCGAAGTCAAGATGAGCGTGGTTGGCTACGGCCGCGCGGAGAAAAGCCAGGTGCAGTTGATGGTGCAAAGCTTGTTGCAGTTGCGGACCCCCGAAGAATTGGCCATCGTCGCCAAAGAGGACGCCGCCGACGCCATGGCCGTCGCCATCTGCCACGGCAACCATCTCACCAGCCAACTCAAAATGGGTGTGGCATGACCAACCTGATCTTCCTGCTCAGCCTCTGCGCCCTCGCCGGTGCCGCCGACAGCACGATCTTCTACTCCAAAAGCTTTCCCAACTCCACGCCCGCCTACGTCTCGCTCCTGATTTCGCCCACCGGCGACATCGTCTACAAAGAAGCCATCGACGATGAGCAGCCCGTCAAGCTCAAGATCGAGCCCAGCGAGGTGGCCGAGATCTTCGCCTTGGCCGAAAAGCTCGGCCACTTTGACCACCCGTTGGAATCCGGCCTTAAGGTCGCTTTTATGGGCGAAAAGACCTATCGTTGGGAAGCAGACGGCAAGAAGAATGAGCAAAAGTTCAACTACTCGCAGGACCTGGACGCCAACAAGCTGCAAGACTGGTTTGAGCGCATCACGGAAAGCGAAATGCTCTTCTTCTCGCTCGAACGCACGGTGAAATACGACAAGCTCGGCGTCTTCAAAGCTCTGCTGCAACTCGAGGCCGCTTACGATCGCAAACGGCTGGTGGCTTGGCCCCAGTATCTGCCCTTGCTCGACCGCGTGGCCAAAAACTCCAGTTACATGAACGTGGCTCGCGAACGCGCCGCCTCCTTGGCCGAGGTCTTCCGAGCCCCAGCCGCGCCGGCCTCCGAAAAACGCGCTCAGGTGAAACCGTGAAACTCGCTCTTCTCCTCGTTTTCACTAGCCTCGTTAGTGCGCAGGAGCCGAAGCCTTCCGCCGCCGACGAGGAACAACAAGCCTTGCGCCAAGCCCTCGGCGAAGCGGGCAATTCCCCGGTTGAATTTCTGCGCGCCCTCGAGGGCCATCTGAAGAAGTATCCCCAAACCAACCGCCGCGAGGAGATTGAACGGGCCATCCTTAAGAGCTCCATCCAAGCCGAAGACCGCAAGCGCATTATCGACTATGGCGAACGCCTTTTGAAGAAGGAACGTAATGATCCGCAGGTGATGGTGGAAGTGGCCGAAGCGCTGGTGGAAGAAGGCGACAAGGCCAGCGCCGCCCGCGCCGCCACTTACTCCGAACAGCTGATCGACGTCTTGAAGATCGCCGCCAAAGAGAAGCAAGGCTCGCCCCGGGAACAAGCCAAACTCCTGGCCGACCTGAATGAGAGCCTCGCCAAGGCCAACCTCGTTTGGGGCCGCGCCCTAGACGCGCAAGGCCAAAGCGCCGCCGCCATCGATAAAGTCGAAGCCAGTTACCGGCTCGATCCGACCGCCGAGGCCGCCCAATTCCTCGGCCGCACTTACGCCAAGCTCAACCGCCCCGCCGACGCGATCGCCCGCTTCGCCGACGCCTTTGCTCTCAATGGCGACGACCGTGACCAGATCCGCAAGGAGATGGGCGAGATCTATCAGAAGTGGAAAAGCACGCCAGCCGGCCTGGGCGACGAGGTCTTGAAGGCCTTCGACCGCGCTAGCAAAGCCGGCGGGCAACGCCGCGCCGCCCTCCGCCAAGTGGACCCTAACTATGGCGTCGACAACCCCCTCGAATTCACCCTCTCCGGGCTCACCGCCGAAAAGCTCCAGCTCAAAAGTCTCAAAGGCAAAGTGGTCGTCTTCGATTTCTGGGCCACCTGGTGCGGACCCTGCCGCGCCCAACAGCCGCTCTACGAAGAGGTAAAAGCGCGCTTCAAGCTCAATTCCAAAGTCGTCTTTCTCAACCTCAACACCGACGAAGAACGCGCCGGCGTGAAGCCTTTCCTCGAATCGAATCAATGGTCCAAAACCGTCTGGTTCGACGACGGCTTGAGTACCTTACTCAAAGTGAATTCCATCCCCACCACCATGATCTTTAATACCCGTGGCGAGTTAGTCAGCCGCATGAACGGCTTCATCGCCGATCGCTTCGTCGACATGCTTGCCGAACGCATTCAGCAGGCGCTGGACGAATGACATTCTGCCGCGTGGTCTGGATCGTACTGGATAGCGTCGGCATCGGCAAGATGCCCGATTCGCTCGCCTACGATGGCCCGCTCGACAGCGACACCCTGGGCAATATAGCCCGGCAACGGCCGCTTTCTCT
>JAYVUQ010000631.1:0-4730 GCA_043787785.1 Bryobacteraceae bacterium | reverse complement strand
ACGGCCTCTACAGCCTTTGGCAGGGCGTCGGCGACCTGGGCAGGTTCCACGTGGCCGCCGGGGCGGAGCGTGAGGTCAATGCCGTCATAGCCGATCTCGGCGCAGTGGGCGGCTGCCCCGGCGACGGTGGTCCACTGAAAGAGCTTGGAGAAAGCGACGATGGGCCAGCGGGTTCGATGGGCAGTTTCGGGAACGGCTGCCACCGCAGCAGGGGTAAGGGCAGCGGGGGCAAAGGCTAACAGGGTGCGACGATTCATGAGGCCCCCATTTTACTCCTGCTTTTACGCCTACGGGGATAGAATCCATTCGGCCAAGGTGCGGGCAGTATCGCTGAAGCGCTGCGACGTGGCCCAGGCTTGAGCCGCTTGGCCCATACGTTGACGGCGATCGGGATCCTTCAACAGCGTATCGATGGAAGGGATGAGGTCGCGATAGATGGTGACAATGCCAAAATCCGGCTTCATTACGGCGCGCGCTCCATCGTGGTCCAGGGTGACCGCCGGCAAGCCCGCCGCCAGTGCTTCCACCAAAGTGAGGCCATAGCTTTCATGCCGGGAAGGGAAGACGTAAAGGTCGGCGAGACCGAAGACGGCACGCTTTCGAATGCCGATGACGAAGCCGGGAAACACCACGCGGGTCTTCTTGAGCCGGTGGGCCAGGGTCTTCAGCTTGGCGAGATAGCGCTGACCCATCATGTAGGCGGCCTCGCCACAGATCACCACGTTGAGCCCATGGGCCGGGAAATCGGGTTGGGCTTCCCATTCGGCCAGGGCTTCCAGCAGCAAGTCCTGCCCCTTCTCGGGCGAAATCCGGCTCAGGCAGAGCAGCGTCGGTACGCGCGGATGAAGTTGGTATTGATCGCGCAGTTTCTGAATCTCAATATCAAGGTCGCCAGAGGCGAAGCTTTCGAGCGAGTGTCCCCAGGGAAGCACGCGGATTCGTTCTGGCGGGGTATCCGGGTAGCAATTGAGCAGCAGTTTCCGCATCGACGCGGCCGGGACAATTACCGAGCGCGAATGTTGCAGGCTTTGCCGCTGCTTCTCGAAGACTAGCTTGGCGATGGAAGGATAAAATCCGCCCAAGCGATCATAAAGCTTCACCAGGTTTTCCGGACTCACGTACCCCTTGCCGTAGATTTGGGCGACATAGGCAACGACGTCCACGTGATAGATGGTGTCCATTACAAAGCCGCGCTGCGCCAGGCGCGCGAAGACGGGGGCCTCGGAGATGTCGTTGATCAGCACCCGCGTGGTGGCCGGATCGTGCCGCAGGATTCGTTCCGTAACCGCGGCGTCAAAGCGATGGCAGAAGCCGGCGTATTCGCGCTCGGAGTAATGAACCAATTGCTCGCCCGTCGGCGCGGCGTCACCCAGAATTGAAGGGTCAAGCAATTCCACGCCGAACGGACGCGTGCGCGACCATTCGGCCATCAGTTGATTGGCAATCGCGGCACCTCCGCCCAGCGGAACAGCCTGCCCGGCGTAGCCGCCGTGAGCCGCAGAGTAAAGCACAAGCATGATTTCAGGAACGCTCGCTTCAAGCGTAGCAGAGGATGATAAACTGAAGCCGCTTTGCTGAAAACGATCACCCTGCTCCTCCTTCCTGTCTTCCTGCTTGGCGCCGAGCGCGCCAAAGTGAAATTACCGCCCCCCTACGCGACGCCATCGGTCGCTAACGGCTCCAAGACGGTTGACCCGCCTCCTGGGACTAAACTTACGGTGCCCGCTGGTTTTAAGGCCGAGGAATGGGGCTCTGGCTTCAAAAAACCGCGGTTTATGGTGCAGTTACCCACAAGCACCGTGCTGGTATCCGATAGCGTCCCCAAGGGCAGCGTGATCGCGGTGACAAACGGCGTCAAAAAGGATCTGATTACTGGCATCGATCGTCCCTCGGCGCTCGCGCTGTGGAAAGATTATCTCTACGTCGCGGAGGCCGAGGCCATCAAGCGTTACAAGCTCGACGCCGCTGCGCTCACCGTAGGCCCGGCCGAGATGGTGGTGCCGCTGAAGGACTATGGCAAAGGCCACTGGACCCGCTCCTTGGCCTTCGACAAAAAGGGCGAGCGCTTGTATGTCGGCGTTGGGTCGGGCAGCAATATCGATTTGGGCGATCCCGACAACCGCGCCGCCATCAATACCTACGCGCCAGATGGCTCCGGTCATCAGATTTTTGCCACCGGCTTGCGAAACCCGGTTACGCTTCGCGTAAACCCCCAAAGCCAGGCCCTCTGGGTTACGGTGCAGGAGCGTGACGGCCTCGGTGATGGCCTCGTCCCAGATTTCTTCACGAGCGTTGGCCAAGGCAAATTCTACGGTTGGCCTTATGCCTACATCGGGGCCAATGAAGAGCCCCGCCACAAAGGTGTGAAGCCCGAAATGGTGGCCAAGTCCGTAGAGCCCGATGTGGTTCTGCCGCCCCACGCCGCAGTGATGGATTTCATTTTCTACACGGGCAAGCAGTTCCCAGCCAAGTATCGTAACGGCGCCTTTTTGGTCTACCGTGGCTCGGCGAATCGCGCGGACCGCATGGGCTACTCCATTAACTTCCTCCCCTTCAAGGCCGGCAAGCCGGTGGGCGAACCGGTCGAGTTTCTTTCGGGTTTCATGCTAGGTCAACAATCACGGGACGTTTGGGGACGCCCGGTGGGTATTTTACAACTCGCCGATGGCAGCTTACTTCTTTCAGAAGATGGAAATAACCGAATCTATCGCATCTCTTACTCGAAGTAAGCGGTTAGCGCTTGATATCGCAATTCGGTAACGCCGCGCGTAGTTTGGCCAGGCCCAATTCGGTGATCCCCGCTCCTTCCACATCGAGCCATCTTAGTTCCTGCAACTTACTTAACGCCTCGACGGCGGTGTCGTCCACTTTGGCGCATTTCCAGAGAGACAGAGACTTGATTTGAGGGGGCAGATTGACGAGTCCGCGCCCGGATAAATTGGTCTGCGCCAAATCCAGGCGGCTGAGCCGCGTGAGCTTGGCGAACTCCGCCGCTCCCACGTCGCTGATCTTGCTGCCACGTAAGTTCAACTCAACCAGTTTCGGCAGCAAGCCGATCGTCTCCATGCCGCGATCGGTGATGCTGGCGAACCACATCCCTGAGTCCGTCCGCTGGGAGCCGCTCAGGTCGAGCGACACCAGCCCGGGGACCAGCCGAAGTGCATTCAAGCCGACATCCGTCAGCTTATTGCCGCCTACCGCCGCGTGCTGCAATCGCGGAATCGACACCAGGGGATCGAAGCCGTTATCGGTGAAAAGCGAGTAACCCACGTCAATCCACTCGAGCGTCGGGTGCCCGGCCAACTGGGCCACGCCCAGGTCAGTGATCTTCGTACCGCGCATATTTAGTTTTTTGAGCTTTTTCCATCCCTTCACCACCGTGGGCACGCCGTCGCCCACTTGCTCGGCGTAATAAAGGTTCAGTTCCTCAATGGCCGGGGCCGTCTTGAGGGCTTGAAAGCCGATGTCGGTGATCAGGGTATGAGAGAGGTCGATGGACTTCAGTGTCGGGAGGGAGGCGATGGCTTTGAGGTCCGCGTCGCCAATCCAACTGCCGCTCAGGTCGAGCGCGACAATGTCGCCTTGCGGCCCGCGGGTGGCTTTGCCGCCCACTCGCGTCACCCAATCGCCATCGGCGGCAAGACAGGTCAACAGCAGCACAGTCGTCAGCATTAGCTCTTCCTCCGGGTGGGCAGGGCACTTTCGCGATCGTAGATGACCTTGCAGTTCGGCAACGCCTGTTTCAGTTGCGCAATGCCCTTATCGGTTACCAGCGTGTGATAGAGGTTCAGCGATTTGAGCGACATCATCTTCGCCAAAGTCGCCGCCCCTATGTCGGTAATGTTCCCCGTATCGAGGCTCAGCGATTCCACCGGCGGTAGCGCGGCGAGGGCCGCATCGGTGACGCCGGTGTAATCAAGGTTCAAGTGGCGTAACTGGCTAAGCCCGCTTAGCGCGGCGAGCCCCTTGTCGGTGACGCGGGTTTTTACGGCTTCCAAGCGTTTCAGCCGGGTGAGCTTGGCGAGTTCGAGAAAACCCTTGTCCGTGAATCGCCCGTAGTTCAGAACTAGACTTTCGAGGCTCGGGATGTTGGCGATGGCGGCGAGGCCAGTGTCGCTCAAGTCGGTGGCGGTGAGGTCGAGCGAAGCGAGCGCGGTGAGGCTTTGTAACGGCGCCAGCCCCGCGTCGGTCGCGTCGGTGTAAGCCAAGCGCAATGTCCGCAGGCCAGCTAGCTGGCTAAGGGCTATGACGCCGTCATCATTCACCTGGCTATTGGATAACTCGAGATGCTCTACTTGCCTCAACTTACTCAGCCCCGCGCCCAGCACGGGCGTATGGTTCAGCGTCAGGTGGCGCAGGCGGGGGAGAGCGGCAAGTTGGGCGATGCCTTTGTCCGTCAGCAAGGTGTGGTTGAGTTCCAGATGCTGGAGCGTTTCGAGCTTCGCCAACGCGCCAGCGCTCAGGTCACCGAGTTCAGTGGAATTCAGCACTAGCTTTCGCAGCCTTCGCAGCGGGCTCAAGTAAGACACTTGCGCGTCAGTAATGGGCGTGGACGTCAGATCGACGACATCGCCATCGGCGCGACCGCCCATCTTCGTGATCCAGGCGATGGCGGCGGCTTCGGTGGAGTTTAACGGGCGACTGGTGCGCAGCCCGGTATCGCGGCGGGGCGCGGCGTCGAGAAAGACGACCCGGCATTCAGGGCGGGCGTCACGAAGTGAGTCAATGCC
>JAYVUQ010000630.1:0-7743 GCA_043787785.1 Bryobacteraceae bacterium | reverse complement strand
TTAAGGGAGATATTCACGCCTGTGCCAAAACACGTCGGGCACTCGCCGCTCCCTCCGCAGTCAGGGCAACGATAATGTCCATGAACTAGTCCACCCTCGGGCATATGCATACTCCTCTTCGGTCCCGTTATGCTGAGCTGTCGACTCACTCGGCGTCCGAGTTATCGTACCAAAGTTCGTTTCTGCGACCGTGCGGCGCAGATTGAAGTGTGGGGCCCTTGGTGGGTCTTCAGCCGTTGTGAGAGGATGACCAATACCATGCAAACTGCTCAGACCGGAAACCGTGACCTGCTCGACTGGCTCCTCGCCAATCGCGTCACTCGAACGCTGATCGCCCTCGCGATTCTCAGTTTCATCGCCGAATCCGTCTACAGCGCCGGCAAGGCCTTCTTTCGCGGTATTGTCGACGGTTGGACGCAGGCGAATCACGACGGGAAAGCTCAGCCAAAGTAGGACGATGGGTCCGCCGGGGAGCGGAAATCCAAGACCTGCAAGGCATATGGCCTTGGCGAACTGCGCCACGCAACCGGGGTTACTTCTCCGTTCGGCTCCGGCATCCGGTCGAGGACCTCGATGCAAGCCGCGACAGTGCATCTCGGCAGTGCATCTCGGCAGTGCTGGCTCTTGAATTCTTTTGATCCCTTGTTTCCGTGGCTTACGCAGTATAAGGTGTGAAGCGAGTTTTCGCGAAACAAAAATTCAACAGGAGAAACCCAATGAACGAAGAACCTAAGACACCCCAACCCATCTCGGCGCAGAAGACGAAACGAACGAGTTGACGGAAGAGAACTTGGAAAAAGTCGCCGGAGGGCAAACCAAGGTAGTTGGTAGCAGCTCCAATATCAAAAACAACGTGGCGCCTGCAGCCGTCGTCGCTAGCAGTTCCACCATCAAGACCAATTAGTACTGCGACTGCTTGAAAAAGCGCGCTTGGCAACTAGCCCGTCGCGTTAGCTCTGGCCCCTCCCGACTTATATCTTTGTAAACGGCCGTGGGCTAGAAGGGTGGTCACCATGGCAAAGATCTCCACGAGCAGCAACGGTGCTCGCTCACTCGCAAAGAAGCGGTGGGAAGCCAGGAGGCGGGGGGGATCGTTGGCGCCCCTCCCCGCTTGACCGTCGTCCCACTTGGCCGCGCAACCGCTAGACTATTTTGATCCCCTGTTGCTCGCCGCTTGCGCACTGTAGAATGTAGGCGCCCGAATCAGGGTGCTTCTCGAAGCGCATCGAATCTGCGCGAATCTTATTTTTCCCAAGGAGAACCATCATGAGTGAAGACACGAAGAAATCGGATCTGGCTCGACAGGCCGCCGGCGCTGGCGAGTTGACAGAACAGGACTTGGAAATCGTAGCAGGCGGAAGCGTGAAGGATATTGACGGAGTCGACGTCATTATCAAAAATAAGGGCAAAGGAAAGCCGAAGCCGACCGCCAGCTAGCGACGGCTTCGCAGTCGCAGCAGGGCCGCAGTCGCAGCAGGGCCGCAGTCGCAGTAGGGATGGGAGTGCTGATGAGGCAGTCCCTTTATCAACCACCCACAAGTTAAGAAGGAGAAACATCATGAGTGAAGAAATCAAGAAGAGTGAAGAGATCGAAAAGTTGGAGGAAGCTGCCGAGTTGGCGGAAGGGGATCTGGAAAATGTAGCGGGTGGTAAGTCCTACTACGAGTCGCATTCTAATGTTGCCAATGCGCCGGCACCTATCGCTGGCGGACCAGTGCCCAGTCCCAAGATCGGGGCAGTAAAGAAAGTTCTCTGATGAGCACGCCGGATGGCTTGGAGCCGGCGTCGGCTCAGGGCCGCGCCGGTCTGCCAGAACCACCGCGTTGAAGAAACACGAAGAGAAGTGCCGTTTCGGCATTTCTCTTCTTCACCGTCAGCATAATAGAAAGAGAAACATCGTGAACGAAACAGAGATGAACGAGCAGCAACCAACCGCGAAGCTAAAGGAAATGGAAGACGGCGAATTGACTGAGATGAATTTGGATAGCGTCTCTGGCGGCGTCCAAAAAAAAGTGCAGTGTAGGGTATGCGACAAGTATCACGACGCACCCTCGTGCAAACCCAGACTTCCCAGTCAACCAAACGTGTGAGCCCGGTAGGGCGGTCCCTCTAGCCCGCCTCCTTAAGTCAGTGTGGAACGCAATGGTTTCGCCTTTATGATAGGGACCGCTGTTTGCGACCGCTCCGACACCAACCAACAAATTCATCAGGAGAAACATCATGAGTGAAGAAATCGAGGAGAGTGACGAGATCGAAAAGGTCGAGGAAGCTGCCAAGTTGGCAGAGGGGGACCTTGAAAACGTAGCGGGTGGTAAGACTTACGTCAGGACACGCTTCAACACTTCATCGTTGCCAACCCTCCCGCCGCCGCCCAGCAAGTCAGGTGGAACGAATCCTCTTTAGGGGCCATTTGCTTCGCCTGGGGTAAGACAGGCTCATAGCCTGTCTTACCGGAGAAAGTTGATGAGCAAAGGTTGGGGCCTGTCGATTGAAATACACCATCACCCTTGCCGCTTGGTTGATTGCCCACGTTACGGCCCAGACTCCGGCCCAGATTCCGGCGCTGACCCTGGCCGATGCCCTGGAGGCCACGCTGCGCCATCATCCGCAGATCCGTATTGCCCAGCAGCAAGTGCTGCTACGGCAAGGCGTAGTGCGCGAAGCGTCGGGCATCTTTGACCGTTCCTACGTGAGTGGCCTCCAGCAAAGCTACAGCCCTACACCGGTGTCCACGGCGGGAGGCGGGGCCAGTACGGCCTCGGTGAATTTGACCACTTTCGGAGCATCATCCACCCGGCTTTACCGCAACGGCATCAGCGCCGGCCCGGTGTTCGAACTGGCCCGGTCCCGCGACCGGCTTTCGAACCCGCAAGGCATCAACCAGTCACGACTCGCCTATCAGATCTCCGTGCCGCTGCTGCGGAACCGCGGTACGGCCGTGGTGAGCGCCGGGCTGATTTCGGCGGGCGTGGAGGTGGAGGCCGCGCGGCTCGACTTAACCCAGGACATTTCCGACCTATTGGCCGCAACGGCGGCCAGTTATTGGCAATTGCGCGGGGCACTGCGTCTGTTGGCGGTGGCGGCCAGTTCGGAGCAGCGCGGCAGTGCCTTTGTCGAAAACGTCCGGGCCCTCATCGCCGCCGATCGCGTTCCGCGTACGGAGATCAACCAAGTGCAGGCCAATCTGGCGGAGCGGGTGGCCGCGCGAATCGCCGCGCAACAGGAAGTGGTGGCCGCGCGGCAGGCGTTGGCGTTGGCCATGGGGGTGCCGCCGGCGCAGATTCTGGCCATGGGCGATCCATCGGAAGACCTGCCAGCGGTGGCAGGAAGCCTGTTGCCAAACGAAGCGGCGCTCCGGCAGTATAGCGAGATCGCGTTAACGCGCCGGGCCGACTATCTGGCGGCGCAAAAGCGAATTGCGGCGGTGCGGGCATTGCTGCCGGCCTTCAAGAATCAAACGCGGCCCAACATCGAATTGCGACTCTCCAGCGGCTACAGCGGACTGCGCGAGGGCGTTTATCCCAATAGTTATTTGGGCGCGGTGGGCAGCGGCGTGAAAGGCGCCGATGTCGTGGGTGGGATTCACTATCAGTTCGCGCCGGCGAACAACGCGGCCCTGGGACGGCTCGCGCAAACGGAAGCGGCCTACCGGCAGGCGGAGTTGCGGCTGGCCGATCTCGCACGCTTCATCACCTCCGGCGTGATCGTTTCCGCATCGGGCTTAACGAACTCGGCGGCACGCCTCGAAAAAGCCAATGAATCCGTGGCCGGCTTTCAGGCCGCGCTTGACGCGGAGCGCGAAAAGTATAGACTGGGCATCGGATTTCTGGTGGACCTATTGACGACGGAGGACCGTTTGACCGCTGCCTTAGAGGTGCAGGTAAGAGCGCAATTGGCTTACGCCGTGGAACTGGCGCAATTGCGCCGGGCGGTGGGTGCCATCATTGACCCGAATCCGGACACCATTCCCTCAGTCGGTCCGGAAGTGTTCCGCGTCCCGCCCGACTTCATTGCAGGGAGGCCCTAACCCAATGGCCGCCGATATTTTTCGCAAAGTGGCGCTGGAACGGCTCTCCTCACCGGAGCAACTCGACCAACTGTTGACCGTAACCCCGGCGCGGAGCTGGGTGGCGCTGTTGGGGGTGTTGCTGCTCACTGGGTTGACGGTGGCTTGGGGCTTTACCGGATCAATCTCCACGTCGGTGTTCGGCCAGGGCGTGATGGTGCGCCGCGGAGGCGTGCAAACGGTGGTGGCCTCCGGTTCCGGAGTAGTCGCCGGCTTCAACGTCAAAGTGGGCGACCGGCTCGTGAGGAATCAGGTAATCGCGCAGGTGGCGCAACCCGCTATCGCCGAGCGGATTCGCGCCACGGACGACAACCTCGTGGAATTGCAGAGGCAACGAGACGTGTCGGGGCGCATTCGCCAGGAAACCGTGAAGCTGCAACTAGCGGCCTTGCAGCGGCAACGCGAGAATGCCGTGCGCGAGATTGGCGTGTTGCGGAATCAAGCCAAGCTGGTAGCCGAGCAGATCCCGGTGGAAGCCGAGCTGCTGGCGAAAGGCCTTATCACCCGCCAACAGACGTTTCTCAATAAACAGAAGCTGTTGGACATTGAGGGACAGATTGCCGCTCTGAGCGCCCAGCTGAATCAGTTCGATGCGCAACAGTTCACAATTGAGTCGAGTCCGCTGGAGGCCGATGTCGAGGTGAAGTCACGCCTGGCCGATTTGCGGCGGCAGGGCGAAGGGTTGCGCAAGGAGTTAACGTTGGCGGCCAACGTGGTGAGCCCGTATAGCGGCGAGGTAATCGAACTGAAAGTGCAACCGGGCGCGACGGTCTCCGCGGGAGTGCCCCTGTTGAGCTTGCAAGCGGATGCCACCGAGTTAGACGTGCTGGTTTACGTGCCCGCAGCGAAGGCGAAGGACGTGAAGCCCCAAATGGATGCCGAGATCGCGCCCACCACGGTGCGCCGGGAAGAGTATGGCTTCTTGCGCGGCAAGGTGGTCTCCGTGGCGGGCTATCCGGCGACGCCCGCCGCACTGATGCGCAATTTTCAGAATGAGACGCTAGTGCAATCGCTGCTGAGCGAGGGCCCGGTAACGGAAGTACAAGTGAGCCTCGAAGCGAATACCGGCACGGTGAGCGGGTACCGCTGGTCCTCGCCGCTGGGCCCCCCCATTGTTCTTTCCAGCGGCACCTTCTGCGTCACGCAAGTCATCACGCGACGGCAAAAACCCGTATCGCTGGTGATCCCGATGTTGCGCCAGAGCTTGGGAATGCATTAGCGCTATGCCTGAGTTCTTGCGCAAATTCCGCAAGTACCGTAAGCGGCGAGTGCATACCCCCACGGTGCTGCAGATGGAGGCCGTCGAATGCGGCGCGGCGGCGTTGGCCATGATCCTGGCCTACCACGGGCGCATTGTGCCGCTGGAACAACTGCGTTCCGATTGCGGCGTGTCCCGCGATGGCAGCAAGGCCAGCAACGTGATCAAAGCGTCGCGCACGCATGGCATGGTAGGAAAGGGCTACAAGCGCGAGCCGGCCGATTTGCGCTCCACCGCTCTGCCCGCCATCCTGTTTTGGAACTTCAACCATTTCGTGGTGCTGGAAGGGTTCGGCCGTGGCCACGCCTATCTGAACGATCCGGCCTGCGGCAAACGGAAAGTGAGCGACGAGGAGTTCGACCAATCCTTCACCGGGGTGGTGCTGACGTTTGAGAAGGGCCCTCACTTTGAGCCGGGCGGCAGCCAGCGATCGGTGTTTCGCTCCCTGGTCGATCGGTTGCCGGGCACCCGCTTGGCTCTGGCTTACATTATGATGGCCACGCTGGCGCTGGCGATCCCCAACCTGGTGATTCCGGTATTCACCAAGGTGTACATCGACAGCATCCTGGTGGGCGGGCTGGACCATTGGCTGCGTCCGCTGTTGCTGGCCATGACGGCGGTGGTGCTGCTGAAGCTGGGTCTGTTCTGGCTGCAACAACGCACGCTGGCCCGCATGGAGATGAAGCTGGCGCTGGGGGCGAGCGGCAAGTTCCTCTGGCATGTGCTCCGTTTGCCGATGGAGTTTTTCGGGCAGCGCTCCGCCGGGGAGATCGAGGGCCGCGTGGAGCGCAACGACCACGTGGCGAGTCTGCTGGCTGGGGAACTGGGCGCCAATGGCGTTAACATTCTCCTGATCGGCTTCTACGCGGCATTGATGTTCCGTTACGACCGCACCATGACGCTGATCGCCATCGCGATCGCCACGCTAAACTATCTGGTGTTTCGCTGGGTGAGCCGCAGCGCGGCCGAGCAGAACCTGAAGCTATCCATGGACTACGGCAAGCTGGTCGGCTGCTCGATGAATGGATTGCAGATTATCGAGACGCTGAAGTCGACGGGTGCCGAGTCCGATTTCTTTTCGCGCTGGGCGGGCTATCAGGCCAAGGTGGTCACGGTGCAGCAGCAGATCGGCGCGCGCGCTCTGGTGCTCGACGAGGTGCCGGACTTGCTCGCCGGCTTGAATGCGGCCGCCGTATTAGGCCTGGGTGGATTGCGCGTGATGGACGGCTTCCTCACCATGGGCATGCTGATCGCCTTTCAAGCGCTGATGGCCAGCTTCATGGATCCCGTGGATCGCCTGATGAACCTGGGTGGAAGATTTCAGCAAGCCGGCGCCGACCTGGCCCGGCTCGACGATGTGTTGCGTTACCCGGCCGATCCGCAAGCGATGCCGATCGTGAGCGCCTCGGGGGAAAAGCTGGAGGGGCACGTCGAGTTGCGCCACGTCACCTTTGGCTACAGCAAGCTGGATCGGGCGCTGGTCACGGACTTGAGCCTCACGGTGCGGCCCGGCGAGCGGGTGGCGTTGGTGGGCAAAAGCGGCAGTGGGAAATCGACCGTGGCGAAGCTGATTTGCGGCCTCTATCAACCCTGGGAAGGCGAGATCCTGCTGGACGGACGGCCGCGGCGCGAGATTCCACGCGACGTGCTGTGTAACTCCATCTCCATGGTGGACCAGGACATTTTCCTTTTTGGCGGAACCCTTCGCGAGAACCTTGCCCTATGGGACGACACGCTCGAGGAGTATGTGGTGGTGGAGGCGGCTAAGGACGCGGCCATCCACGACAACATCGCCGGCCGGCACGGTGGCTACGCCTTTGCGGTGGAGGAAGGCGGCCGCAACTTCAGCGGCGGGCAACGGCAACGGCTGGAAATTGCGCGAGCGTTGGCCACTGGCCCGCGGATCCTGGTGCTGGATGAGGCCACCAGCGCGCTCGATCCGGCGACGGAGTTGGAGATTGACCACAACTTGCGGCGTCGCGGCTGCACCTGCATCATCATCGCGCACCGCTTAAGCACCATCCGCGATTGCGACGAGATCATTGTGCTGGAGAGCGGCCAGGTGGTGCAGCGCGGTACGCACGACGAGATGGTGGCCGTGCCGGGATACTACCGCGACTTGATCGAGACCGCATGACGGCGCCGTTTCTCTTGCGGGGACGGAACCACGCTTGGCGGATCACCAGCGGCGCGGTGGACCTGTTTCTGGTGGACCTGGCGAACGGCGAGCCTCGCGGGGCGCGGCGGCACGTTCGCCGGGCGGATGCCGGTGAGACTCTCTTTGGCATGGCGCTGGCCGATGGGGCGTCCAGCGGACTGTTGGCGGTGCCGGTGCCAGGAGGCACGCTGTCGGTATTGACTCCAGAAGAAGCGGGGCTCCCGGCGCTGGAACGCTGGATCGATTCGTTGTCGCAGGTGG
>JAYVUQ010000629.1:0-1806 GCA_043787785.1 Bryobacteraceae bacterium | reverse complement strand
TTCCTCCGCAAGTATCCGGCCGATGCCGAAGCGCGACGCCTGATCGATAGCGCGCGAGCGCCTTCGGTGGCGGCGCCGAAGGCTTCGGCGCCGCAGCAGGCCGCCAACCCTCCCGCCGGCAACCCGGTCGCCGATGTGGTCGAAGCCGTCGAACGCTATCGCAAGGCCTACGCTGGCCGAGACGTGGCCGCGCTCAAAATGGCATGGCCTGCCATGACCGAAGACGAACGTAGCAAGCTCCAGCGGATTTTCCAGGAATCGAAATCGATCCGCTATGACATGACGCCGGTGGGGAAACCGCAGATTCAGGGTACATCCGCGACGGTAAAATGCCGAACAATCCTGGAGCAGGTGTATCGCCGTGGGGCCAACCCGCCCGCCCTGAAACGGGAAGTGACCGTGCGGCTGGCCCGCAAGGATGAAGTCTGGGTAGTGGAATCGGTGGAATAGATTGACGACAAGACTTGCCATGATGACATGTAGCCGATGGCTGTTGCTCTTCTGCGCCTTACCGCTGCTGGCGCAGGGTCAGGCTGGGACCGGACCGAATAAGCTCGCCAATCTGATTCCCAACCTGTTCGGTCCGCAGGGGATCGTGCTGCCCAACCCGGACCACTCCGCTCACTTCGCAAGCGAGTTTCAGAGCAATTTTCTGCCGCTGAACACCTCGCTGGTCAGCCAGTTGACCTCGGTGCCGATTCCTTCACCTGCGTCGGGCTTCATCTTCAGCTTTGATAAGGACCTGGGCGTCTATACCCGAAGCGGGCAAAGCTGTGGGCCAGTCTTCGGCGAGCGGGCCGAGACCATCGGCAAGAACAAGTTTTACTTCGGCATCAGCTATCAGCGCTTCAATTTCGACAAGATCGACGGCGTGAATCTGAAGAGGCTCCCCGCGGTCTTCGAGCACGATGCGCCAGCCGATGGGTCGCCGCGAACGGGTTATCAGCGGGACCTCATAACCACCATGAATCAGCTCGATGTACAGTTGAGTCAGTCGACTGCGTACTTCACCTATGGTTTAAATGACCGGCTCGATATTTCGGTCGCCATCCCCGTTGTGTCGGCCTCGCTCGGCGTGGTGAGCGACGCCACCATCCAGCACATTGCCACCTCTACCCAGCCCGACGTGCACTACTTTGACGCGCCCTCCGGCGACCGGAGTAAGAAGACGTTCGCCGCCGCCGGCACGGCCTCCGGTCTGGGTGACGTGGTGGTGCGCGCCAAATACACAGCCTTCCGCTGGAAGACCGGCGCGGTGGCGGTGGGCGTCGACGCCCGCATGCCAACCGGCGATGCCTACAATTTCCTGGGCTCTGGCGCCTACGGCTTTCGGCCCTTCACGGCGATCTCCGTCCATATGGGGCGGCTTTCGCCACACGTAAACGTCGCCTATCAGTGGAACAGCGACTCGGCGTTGGCGGGCGACCTGCGGCTTGGCACCAAGGGGCGTTTGCCGAGGCAAGTGCAGCTTGCCGCCGGTTTCGACTACGGTGTGACGTCGAAGTTCACTTTTGCTTTCGACTATCTAGCCCAGGTGGAAACCGGCGCCTTGCGGGTGCGGCAGTCGACGTTCACCACTAACTCGGATAGGGGGCCGGTGGCATTTCCGCAGCTGCTCTACGAGGGTGCCACATTTACCCAGAACTCCGCCGCGGTGGGCTTTAAGATCAACCCGGGTGCCGACCTGCTAGTGACTTTCAACCTGCTGTTCGCAATGGATAACAATGGGCTCCGTGACCCGGTTGTGCCTCTAATTGGGCTTTCTTACACGTTCTAATTGAGAGGACCGGTGTCCTCTAGTGCGGC
>JAYVUQ010000628.1:0-12281 GCA_043787785.1 Bryobacteraceae bacterium | reverse complement strand
GTCAAGACGAACAGCACGGGTCCGGGTGACCGTCCCACATCGTGGGTGCAGCAGCGGGGGGTGACGCTCCTGGAGATGTTGGTGGTAGTGGGGATTGTGGCGATTTTGATGGGAGTGAGTTATCCGTCGATTTCGGCTAGTATCGACTCGGTGCGGCTGGCGACGGCGGCGGACTCGACGGCGGCCTTTTTGAATTCGGCTTTGAACCGGGCGGAGCAGCGGCATCAGGTGCTCGAACTGACGATTGCGAAAGGGAAGAATCAGTTGGCTTTGCGCTCAGCGGACCCTACTTTTCTAAGAAAGCTGGAATTCCCCACGGGAATTCGCATTGCGGAGATATTGCCGGCGAGTCTACTCAGTGATGAGGAAGCGCGAGTCTTCTATCTGATCCCGGGCGGGGCGGCGCCGCGGGTGGGCGTGCAGTTAGTGAATACCCGAGGCGGTAAGCGCACGGTTCGAGTAGATCCGATTACTGGCGCGCCGGAGATTGCCCGCGAATGAGACGTGGGTTTACATTGCTTGAAGTGTTAGTGGCAACCACTATCATGGCGATTGCCGTAACGGCGCTGGTCGGCAATCTTACGGGATCTTTGCGTAACTTAGACCGGCTGACGCAGAAGGACCGGGCGGCGACATTGGCAAAAAGAAAGATGGAAGAGTTACTTCTGAATCCCGGGTTGCCGCACGCGCAGCGATTGTCTGGACCTTGGGATCCGCCGCATGCGGGCGAGCACCAGGGCTGGCAACTGCGGGTAACTCCTTTTGACGTGCCACCCACGGCGGGGCCTGGCACGGCCGTGCTCGAGCGGTTAGAACTGGAAGCTTGGTGGATGGATGGCAGCGCGCGCCGGGCTTACACGCTGGTGGCTTATCGGCCGGGGATGTTGACGGAGGCTGACTTGGCGGCGGGGGCCTGGCGCGAATGAGACGCCAGCGGGCCCCGGCAAAGGGATTTACGTTACTCGAAGTATTGATGGCGGTTACGCTAGTGAGCCTCATGTCAGTGGGCATCGTGTACGCGATGCGCGCGGGCTTCAACACTATGAGTAAGACCAATGCGCGGGTGGTGGAAGAGCGGAAGATGTTGGGCGCGCACCGGGTGCTGGAGCAAATGCTGGCTAACTTGATGCCGGCGACGGCCGATTGTCATGGGGGAAATCTGCGGGACATCAAGGCCCGGAGTTTCTTTTTTCAAGCGGCGCCGGAGACCTTGCGGTTTGTGAGCACTTACTCACTCGAAGAAGCTGCGCGAGGCGTGCCGCGGATTATCGAGATGCAGGTAATTCCGGGGGATCGCGGAGAAGGCGTGCGGCTGATTGTGAACGAGCACGTTTATGCTGGACCCCTGAGCGCGGGGCAGTTTTGTTTGGGCCCGGTGCCGGATCCGCGCACCGGCAATTCGCGGATGGGATATGTGCCGGTGGAGGCTTCGCGGGGCTCGTTTGTCTTAGCGGATCGCTTGGCGAGTTGCCGCTTCCTGTACCGGCGGGCGCTTTTACAGCCGCCTTTTGAGGAGTGGCTTGAGACATGGGTGCCGCAGTTTTCGCCCTTGCCCACGGCTATTCGGGTGGAGATGCAGCCGTTAGCGGGTGAGAGCGGAAGGCTGCGTCATTCGCCGGTGACGGTGCCGCTGCACTTTCGGCGCGACTATGGGGAGCGCTATGAGGACAAGTAACCGGAAAGGCGCGGCGCTGATTTCGGTGCTGTGGCTGACGGCGGTGCTGGTGGCGATTGCTTTTAGCGTCTCCACCACCGTACGGGGCGAAATTGATCGCGCCACTACTTTGAGCGAAGGAATCCGCTGCCAGTTTTTGGCGCGCGGAGCCATGGGCCGGTTTTTTCTGGACTACCAACGGATGGGCCGCCGGCTGTTTGCGGCTGGCCCGATCTACCGTTATTCATTCCCGGAAGGCGAGGCGGTGGTCGAGATGATTCCGGAGGCGAGTAAGTTGAACGTAAACACGCTGCCGGCCGAAGATATGGCCAAGTTACTGCTGGCGCTGGGAGTGCGTTTAGACCAGGCGGAAAGCCTGACCGCCGCGATGATTGATTGGCGAACGACGCCGCCGACGGGGCAGCAGAGCGCTTTCGATGCTGGCTATCTGCAGCGGGGTCCGACTTTTCTGCCTCGCCACGCGTCATTCCAAGACGGAGAGGAATTGTTACTGGTGCAGGGCGTCACACATGAGCTTTATTACGGTAGTTTGCGGCGCAATGCGGCGGGTGAACTGGTGCCCCAGGGTGGGTTGAAGGATTGCCTGTCCGTGTACGGTTCAAATGCCGGCGTGGATCCGCAGACGGCGAATCCAGCGGTGTTACTGGCGCTGGGGATACCGGAGGATGGCGTGCAGCGGATTATGGAAATGCGCCGGGCGACGCCCCGCTTTGTGCCGGAGGCATGGTCCTTATTGCGGGAAAGCCTGGGCCCGGCGGCAGGACGGCTGGGGCTGGGCGGACGTTCGATGTTTACGATGCGGGTGACGGCGCGGTTGCGAACTGGTGTCGGCTTATCGGACACCCGTCGGAGCATCGCGGCCTTAATCAAGTTCGACCCCAAGCCGCAGGTACCTTATCACTTATTGCGCTGGGAAGATAACGTATTGGCAGACCCGAGTTGGTGAAGCAAAATATTCTACGCTGGCTAAACTTCGGCAACGGAGTGGGCCTCGAAATTGAAACGACCCGGTTGCGGGTGTCCGTGGTGAGGGTGCGCCCATCGGGCGCGCAGCCGGTGGCGACGCACCAGATTGAGAATTATGTGGAGCGTCCAGCGGCGGAGTGGGGCGCCGAGTACGCGGCATTTCTCAAGCAGCATGGGGTGAGCCACACGGCGGCTTATGTGGTGTTGCCGCGGCAGGAGAGCATTGTGCGGGCGCTGAATCTGCAAGGCGTGCTGGACCGCGACTTGGCCGCCGCGGTGAGCTATCAACTGGATGGTTTGCATCCCTATGGGGAAGAGGAAGCGGCCTTTGGCTACGCGCGGCTGGGCGAGTCCCCTTGGGTGTTGACGGCGATTACCAAGCGCGAGACGTTAGCCTTCTACACGACGCTGTTTGCCGAGGCCGGGGTGGCGGTGGCGAATGTGTCACCCTCAGCACCTTTGATTTGGGCGGGCCTGCGAGCGCTGAACGAGCCGCCCACGAGTGGACTGCTGTTGTGGGCGGAGCGCGAAACGGCGGTTGGGCCGACGGTGGAAGTTTATGGGGAGAGCGAATCACGCCCCTGTTACTCGGTGGCCTTCGATCAAATGAGCCTGGAAGATGCGGCGCGCTTGCGGACGCTGGCTACATCGGAACTGCGGCTGGAGCCGGACACTGAACCGCAAGCACTTCCGGACCTGGCGCTGACGGCGGGCATTCTTTCCGCAGTCCCTCGCCGGGCCTTGAAGCTGAATTTACTGCCGGAGGCGGAACGGACGTCGTCGTCGCGGCTGTGGCTGGTGCCGACCGTGTTTCTGCTGGCAGTGCTGGCGCTGCTGACGGCGGCTTACATGATGCAGCAGAACTATCAGAACCAGAAGCTGCTGGAGCGCTTGCAGAAAGAGATTGCGCGGGTGGAGCGCTACCAGGCGGAGTCAGTAAAGTTGGATGGCGAGGTATTGGCTTCGTGGGCCCGGATCGCGCTGCTGGATTCGATGCGGCAACGGACGCCCGAGGATTTGGACACGCTGCTGGAACTGACCCGGATTCTGGCTCCTCCCGCCTGGTTGATGTCGCTGGACCTGACGCGGCAGAACGTGGCAGTGGCGGGCGAAGCGCCGCAGGCTGATTCGCTCTTGCAGACGCTGGATGCGTCACCGCGGTTAAAGGAATCGCAACATCTGATGCCGGTGACCCGGTCTCTGGGGCTGGATCAGTTCCGGATTCGTTCGGTGCGGGAAACGGCTGCCGCCGTCTCGTCGGAGGGGGTGAAGAAATGAACCTCAATCAGCGTGACCGGCGCGCCGTGGCGATGCTCGCCGTCTTTTTGCTGCTGAGCGGCGTCATCTATTGGTGGCCGCAGCAAACGGAGAGCGTAAGCGCGCCGCCCGTGACGGCGGACGAGATAGAACTAGCCCAAAAGCGCCTACTGCGCTTGAAACAAATTGGCGCGGCTTTGCCGGCGAAACAGGAAATTGCGAAACGGGTGGCCGAGGAAGTGAAGGGCCGCGAGAAGGGGCTGATTGCCGGCGAGACAGCAGCGCAGGCGCAGGCGCAGCTATCGCAGGTGCTGCGGCGGGTGGGCCGGTTGCAGATGCCGGTCGTGGAGGTCCGCACGGTGGATGTCGGTTTGGTGCGGCCCCTGGGTACCGGTTACGGCGAAGTGGCCGTGACGGTGGCGTTTGATGGACAGATTGATCAGTTGGTGAACTTTTTGACGGATTTGACGAGACAACCCGAGATTCTGGCGACGAGCGATGTGCGGATCAGCTCGACGAACGAGAAGAAGAAGAGTCTGCGCGTGCAGTTGACTTTGTCGGGAGTGGTGGCGCGAACCCTGGTGCCGGACGTGAAGAAGGCGGGCCGATTATGAAGCGCCGCATCCTGGTTCTGAATTTGGCGTTGTTGGGTGCGACTGTGTGGCTGGCCTATGAGATTCGCCAAAATTGGCTGGCGGCACAGTTGCGGGAACGGCAGATGTTGGCCGCCCGTCCCGTAGTGGTGACGGTAGCGACCCCACCGGCGTCGCCGGCTCCGGTGATTGCCCCCGCGGCAGGCTATGCGGATTTGGCGATGCGGACGTTGTTTGCGAAGGACCGCAACCCTAACGTGGTGGCGGATCCGCCGCCGTTGCCCCCCCCGCCCCCTCCCGTGCCCCCGTTCCCATACGCCTACGGCGTGCTGGACTTGGGCGATGGACCCCAAATCGCCATGGCACCCCGCGGCGGGCGGCAGAAGTTTTATCAGAAGGGCGCGCAGGTAGGCGAGTTTACGCTGGCGGATGTGCGCCCGGACAGCGTGGTGCTCGAGTGGCAGGGCAAAACCTTCGAGAAGAAATTGACGGACTTGGTGGATCGTAGTGGCGGCAGTGAAGAGACGGCGCGGACGCCTACGCCGCAGAGCGGGCAGCCGCCGATTTATAACGCACCGGTAGCGCCGCCCATTGTGGCGAAGGGCGATGCGGCACCAGGCGGGGTAGATATTGGCGGCGGCATCCGGAGTTGCAATGCGGGCGATACCTCGCCCAGCGGCACGGTGGTGGGCGGCATGCGCAAGATCGTCACCAGCACGCCTTTCGGCTCGAATTGCCGCTGGGAACCAGTCCGATAAGAAAAACAGGAGAAGACGATTATGTTTCAAATGGGACTTTTGCTAATGATGATGGTGGCGGATTTGAGCCAAGTCTCAACTACCGTGAAGAAGACGCCGCCGGTGGCGGCCAAGCGCGCGGTGATCGCGCCGCTGACGGTGCCCACGACCGCTGTGTTGTCGGGCCCGAACCAATGGACGTACACGGATGCGCAGGGCAAGGAGTGGATTTACCGGCAGGGTCCGTTTGGTTTGTGGCGTGCGCCGAAGCAGGGGGCGGTGGTGGATACATCGCGGTTACACGAAGGCATTACGGTGATTGAGCAAGGTGACCAGGTGCAGTTCAGCCGGCAGGGCCCGTTTGGTTTGACGCAATGGAGTAAAAAGATGGACGAAGTGAACGAAGTGGAGCGCGCGGCGATTGAGACGTCGCGCGCGGCCAAGCGAAAGCAGTAGCGGAGCGTTATGAAGCGATTTGTCCCCATTTTGCCGTTGGTGTGGTTGTTGGTGGTGGCGGTGCTGAGCGCTCAGAATCCGGTAGTACCGGCCCCCGCACCGGTCTCCGCGCCGCCGATCAACTCGTTGCCGACGCCGAATCAGACGGCGCCGCAGCAGTCACCGCCCAGCAATATGGTGTTGAATCTGCCGAACGCTTCCTTGCGCGAGGTGGTTGACCTGCTGGCCCGCCGTTTGAAGATCAACTACATCATCGATAAGCGCGTGAACGGCGAAGTGACCATGCAGACGTATGGCGAGATCAAGGGCGTCGATGTTCGCAGTTTGCTTGAGACGATCTTACGCATCAATGGCGCGGCGATGGTGCAGGTGGGCGACATCTTCCGCATTGTGCCCACGGCCGAGGTGATTCGGTTGCCGATCAACCCTTCGCGCGACGCCAAGGACCTGCCGGACGACGACCGCATGGTAATGAATCTGATCTTCCTCAAGTATGTGACGGTGAGCGAAGTGCAGAAACTGCTGGACCAGTTTATGGGAGAAGGCGCCAAGTCGATCGCCTATGATCCGGCCAACCTGCTGATCATTTTGGACAACGCGCGCAGCATGCGGCGGACGATGGAAATGCTGACTTTGTTCGATAACGACGCGTTTGCCAATCAACGGGTGCGTTTGTTTGAAACGGCGAATGGCCGGCCCACAGATATCGTGAAGGAGTTGGAGGCAATCTTTAAGGGCATCTCGCTGGGCGACAAATCGAACGGTATTAAGTTCATGCCGCTGGACCGGATCAACACGATCATCGCGGTGGCGCCGAATCCGGGCATTTTCCCCGATGTGGAGAAGTGGCTGGGTAAGTTGGATATTCCGGTGAAAGCGCCGGTGGGTTCGGTGGATAACTGGGTGTACCGGGTGAAGTATGGCGAGGCGAGCATACTTTCGCAGGCCGTGATGGCGCTCTATTCGGGTGACCCTTATATGCTGATGATGCTGTCGCAGATGGGCATGTTTGGCAGTGGCGGCGGCGGAGGCTGCAGCGGTGGCGGCGGGGGCCAGGGCGGCGGGTTTGGGGGTGGTTTTGGCGGTGGTGGCCAGGGCTTTGCCGGCGGTGGGGGTAATGGCTTCGCGGGTATGAACTCGATGCTGGGTGGCATGGGGATGCTGGGTGGCATGGGCATGATGGGCGGGATGGGTGGCGGGTATGGCTCACCGTACGGCTCACCCTACGGGGCCTATGGCGGCGCGCAACCGGGCCGCAATCCGATGTCGATTCCCGGAGCGGGGCCGGGCGGGGCGACGGATCAGACGGGCGCTTATCTGAATAACAATCCCAACGCGCCGCCCCCGCCGAGAGCGCCGCGGGTGGTGCCGAATCCGTTCGATAACTCGCTGCTGATTCAGGGCACGCCCCAGGAGTATGAGCAGATTGTGAAGTTACTGCGGCAACTCGACATCGCCCCGCGCCAAGTGTTGATTGAGGCGCGCATTTACGAAGTGACCTTGTCAGGCGCCTTCTCCAGCGGCGTGCAAGCCTTTCTGCAACGCCGGGGAAGCGCGTCTGGCACGCCGACGGACGGCTCCAGCGCCAGCCGGCAGTTCCTCGCCACGGCTACCGGCACGGGCGCGGCGATGACCGCCGGGTTGCTAGTGGGACGCAGCCGCGAACTGCTGGCATTCCTCAGTGTCCAGGAGACGCAAGGGCGGTCAAAGACGATCGCCAGCCCCAGCATCATTGCGACCGATAATTGCCAGGCGTCGATCACCGTGGGTACCGATGTGCCGACGCTCACCTCGCAGGCTGTCTCCGGCATTCAGCAGCAGGGGACGTCGCTTTTTACGAACCAGATTCAGACGCGCAGCGCGGGTGTGAACTTCAGCATTAAGCCGAAGGTACTGCCGAGCGGCATTGTGACGCTCGAGATTAACCAGGATGTCAGTTCGCCCATTCCGCCTTCGCCGGGGGCCGGCATTCAATCGCCGTCGTTCAGTCGGCGCAATGTCAGCACGCGCGTGACGGTGCAGGACGGTGACACCGTGGCGATCGCCGGCATCATCCAGGAAGCGGAGAGCAGTAGTTCGGCGGGTCTGCCAGGGCTGCACAAGCTGAAGTACGTGGGCGCCCTTTTTGGCAACCGGGCCAGCAACAAAGCGCGTACGGAATTAGTGATTTTCATGACGCCCAGGGTGATCTACGACACCAACGACATTGCCGACGCCAGCGAAGAAGTGCGGAGCCGGTTGAAGCGATTGACGAAGATAATCAAGGAGTAGAGCAACTTCGGCGGCTCGCGCCGGGTTACTTTGAAGATTCATGCTTCTACGCTGCCTTTTCGTAGGCGTCTTCGCCACTCTCGCGTTTGCCCAGTCCGCGTCCAGTATTGGGATTGGACAGGGAGCGCCCACGGAGGCGATCCGTCAACGTTTCGTCACGAACTACTATCGGGGACGGTTCTCCTCGCTGACCTCACTGCCGGCGCTCACCAGCGTCAGCGCCTTCGGGGGCACGGGCTACATCCAGGAGTTTCCTGACCTGACGAAGAATGCCGGCTTGCGGCATGCGCTGATTGTGGGCAACTCAATCCTCGACAGCGAAGGCTTTTTTGTCGATACCTACCAGGTGTTGGCTTCGATGTACGCGTATTACATCAGTGGGGGGCTGGGATTTACGAATTTGGGATTTCCAGTCTCCGACACCGACATTGTGGAAGTAAGGGATTCGGTGGGGACGGTGGTGTTGAACTACCAGTACCAATATTTCCAGAAGAGCTACGTGCTGTTTGTGTGGAGCGGTCCGCCGGACTCGACTTCGACGAATACCAACTTCCCCCTGCGCGAGCCGTTTTTCTCACGCTGGAAGGCGTTAGGGCAAATCGGCGGTCTGGGGGCGGTAACTAGCGTTGAGGCTAGCGTTACGCGGGATACCGTGATCGCCACGCAGCTCAGTTTTCAGAGTGGTTATCTTTTCAACTCAACCACCGGCCCTTCGGCGGGACGATTGGTGGCGGTGCGGGAGCCGATTAACAAGCTCTATCGCGACAATGGCGGGCCTTCGGGACGCCTGGGCTTGCCGCTGAATGACGAATTGGTGTTGGCCAATGGCCGCCGCCGCCAGATCTTTCAGGGCGGCAGTATCGAGTACGGCAGCGGCGAAACTCCGGTGTTGCGTAACGGCGTTTTTGCCGTCACCCTTACCTCCACCGGATCTTTGCGCCTGAATTTGAACGACACCTTTGCCATTCGCACCCAAATCGTGACCAATGTCGGAGAAAGCGTGAGTGACCGGGACGTGTCGTGGACCACCTCCAATTCGCGCGTCATCCAGATTGCGGTTCCGCCGAATCAGACCGGTATGGCCACTCTCCGGGCGGTGGGCGGCGGCAGTGCGTTTGTGACGGCCACCAGCGAGGGCAAGACTTCTTCGCCCTTAACCGTATTTGTCTCCGCGCCCTGTTGTGCGGTCGGCGAGGGTGCCCCCACGGCCGCGTTGCAGCAATCGTTTTTGGATGCGATCGCCCGGAACCGGCTGACGCCGCGCCTGCCTTCCGCCTCGCCGGTGCAACGCTTCGGCGCGGGATACCTGCAAGAGTTCGTCGCCGCCGACTCGGGTTCGCGTTTCGTGCTCGCCAAACCGGACTCCAGTTCGCTCGCCTATCTTCTCTCCGGCGGATTGCTGACGGCCTTCGAATTGGCCGGCGGCCCCGGCAGCACGCTCGGATATCCGGCGAGTGATCCCAGCGCTACCGGCCGGCAGCTATTTGAGAACCAGGCGGCTTTGGCTGGCGACCCGGTACGCGTGGTAGAAGGAGTGATCCTGGCTCGCTGGGCCCAATTGGGTTACGAAGCGGGCGCGTTGGGCAACCCCAGCAGCGTGGTCTCGCGCTTCCTGACGTTTAACGCCACCGGCGGCCGTTCACAATCCTTTCGCAATGGTGCCATTCTGATGGCCGAATCCGGCGCGCAGGCCAATCGGGCTTACTATGTGGCGGGCGTGATCGCTGCCAAATACGCCGAGACCGGCGGGCCGATGGGGCTGGCCGGGCTTCCCTTGAGCGACGAATTTCAAGTGGGTGGCAGCCGCCGGCAAGAGTTTGAAGGCGCGACGCTCGATTACACTCCGGGCGAGAACCTGGTGCGGGTGACCCAGAAGTCGCGCCGTCCCACTGTGTTGTCGACGCCCTCCACGGTGGTGGCGGGCAATCGGGTGCGTTTGTCGGCGGGTGGCTTTGACGAAGGCTCTACTTTGCGCATTTCGGTTACCGGCCAACCAGACTTTGTCGTTACGGCCAGCAGCGGTTCCTATGCTTGGGATGCCTTCGTGCCGGCCACGGCCCGCACGGGCGCGGTGACCGTTCGCGCCGTCGTGGTGGGCGTTCCGAGCCCTCCGAGCGCCGAGGCGACCTACCAGATTCGCGCGCTAGCCGATGTTCGGTTTACGCTCACCAAGCTTCGTGGCGACACGCAGACCGGCCCGCCGGGCGCCGTGTTGCCGGTGGCGCTGCGGGTGTCGTTGAAGGACGAGTTTGGTTCGCCGGTGGTGAACTCGCTGGTGCGCTTTAACCCGTCGCCCGGAGGCGTGATCCTGCAGCCCAGCGTCGTCACCAATGGCCAGGGCGAGGCTGAAACCTTACTGCGGCTGCCGGTGGGCGAAGGCGTGGCTTTGGCCACGGCCGAGGCGGGCCGGCAAGCCGTCACTTTCAGCTTTCGCGTAGCCGCCCAATCACTGAGCAGCTTTCCGCGGCTTACCCAAAATAGCGAAGAGAAAACCGGTAATGGGCAAGACCCACTGTCAAAGAAGGGGGCGCTGGTGGCGGCGGCGGCCTCCGTCTTGCGCTATCACCAGGGCCGTGGCGAACTGGCCCAGCCCAACGGCCCCGCGGAGCCGCTGCTGCTGAACCAGTTCTTGCGCGACGCCTGCGTTTTCGACGCGGCCAACAACAAGATCTGTGACGCTTTTCTGACGGCTTTCGACGCCCCGGACGAGCAGATCTTGAATCTTTGGCGGCTGGGTCTGTTTACGGGCGGTGGCGTTGACGTGTCGGTGGAGACGGCGACGCCAGAGGCCTTGCGCGACCTGGTAGCTGGCGGCTCGCCGGTAATTGCGGCGCTGGCCCTGACGCTGAATGGACAGCCGGCTGGATCGCATTTCGTGGTCGCCATCGGGATTGATGGTGGGGGTTCGGCGGTGCTGCATGACCCTAGCCCCACGCTTAACCGGGCCAATCTAACCGACTATCTGAATGGCTTTACGAACGCGTCGGGCGCCTGGCGCGGCGTACTTACTGGCGCCGTTCGCCTACTGCCACGGGCTCCGGCGGTTGGCCAGTTTTTGGTCTACTCGAATGCGGCCATCGGGCTGGCTTCGGTGGCTGGCCCTTGTGAGAAGACTTTGGAGTTTCCGCAAGTGGCGGCCGTTCCCGCCGGCGCGGCTCTGGCCGCGGCCCCAGCCCCGATCCGCTTTCGCGCTTGCACCGCCTCCACCACCAGCACCGATCCCTATCAGTTGGACTTGGCCGCTAGCGGGCCTTATCGGGCTGTATTCACTGAACTCGGCCAGCCCGCCCAGCGCGTGGAGCTATCGGCGGCCACTCCGGCGGCTTATCGGGTTTCGCGTTCCGGGAACGCCCAACTACTGGTGGCGGCCCAAACCCTCACCATCCGGGCCGAGCAGGTGGTGAACGCGGCCAGTTTTTCGCGGCTACTGGCCCCCGGCGGGCTAGTGAGCATCTTTGGCGCGGGCTTGGCGGCCTCCGCAACCCCACCCACCGTAGAAGTGGACGGAGTGGCGGCGGTAATCAGTTTTGCGTCACCCTTCCAGATCAATGCCCAGATTCCCCCCAGCACCGCTCCGGGTACCAGTACTCTTCGCCTGCGTTCGCCCTTCGGTACTGTGGATCAGCCGGTAACCGTTTCCCTGGTCGCGCCGGCCGTCTTCACTCTAGGAGTGGGCGTCGGTGCCATTGTTAATCAGGACGAGCAAATTAATTCCCCCTTCGCCCCGGCTAGCCGCGGGCAGGTTATCGTCGTTTACGGGACCGGATTTGGTGCCACGCGGGCACAAGGAGCATTGCAGGTGGCCAGCACTCCCATGACGGCGACGCTTAGTGGCCGACCATTGACCGTCAACTACGCGGGACTGACGCCCGGCTTTATCGGCCTTTACCAAGCTAACTTATTGATCCCGAACGACTTGCCACCAGCGCTGGACTACCAATTGGTTCTGCGTCAAGCCACTGTCGATAGCAATCCAGTGAACGTGGCGGTCCAGTAACGCAAATCTATTTGCAACCTAGTTCTTCCGCCAGGTTGACCCGCAGTCTGTCGCTGTGCTTAACTAAAAGATGAGTTGTGGTAGGAATGGTATCTAACCATCTGTTCCCAGATCCGCCGCGCTTGAATCACAAGTCTTGACTCTATGCTCAAGAAGTGATACAAGTACTAGGTCTGCGTCCAAGGACTCAAGCGGCATTCATTATGTTCGTGAATCCCGCGAGCACAGAATAGTTCAGTTTCAACGAAGAAGTCACACAAATTTGAGCTCAGTAAGTTGCACAGTACAACAAAGTATGTTTTTCGAGGCTCAGGTTGTTAGAGAACTTC